>JAZNYU010000130.1:0-18383 GCA_045594605.1 Eubacteriales bacterium | reverse complement strand
CTTGTGCCTTTGCTTCTGCTTCGGCTTTTGCCTTAGCTTCTGCCTCGGCTTTTGCCTTAGCTTCTGCCTCGGCCTTTGCTTTGGCTTCTGCTTCGGCTTTTGCTTTGGCTTCTGCCTCGGCTTGTGCCTTTGCTTCTGCCTCGGCTTGTGCTTTGGCTTCTGCTTCGGCTTTCGCTTTGGCTTCTGCCTCGGCTTTTGCCTTGGCTTCTGCCTCGGCTTTTGCCTTAGCTTCTGCTTCGGCTTGTGCTTTGGCTTCTGCTTCGGCTTTTGCCTTAGCTTCTGCCTCGGCTTTTGCCTTTGCTTCTGCTTCGGCTTTTGCTTTGGCTTCTGCCTCGGCTTGCGCCTTTGCTTCTGCCTCGGCTTTTGCCTTAGCTTCTGCCTCGGCCTTTGCTTTGGCTTCTGCCTCGGCTTGTGCTTTGGCTTCTGCTTCGGCTTTTGCGGCCTCTATTTTGCGGAGTTCCTCTTGGGCTTGTTGTTCTTGTTCACGCTTCTTTTTGCCAAAGAGCTTATCCAAAAATCCCATTCCACTCTTCTCCTTCTTTCTTGGAAATATCATTTACGTCCAGCATCAGGATCTTGGAGATACCGTGCTCGGGCATGGTTACGCCGTAGAGTCTATCGGCAGCTGCCATTGTACCGCGGCGGTGCGTGATCATGATGAACTGCGTGCCGTGGGAATAGCGCTTGATGTACTGTGCCAAACGCTCGACGTTGACTTCGTCCAGCGCTGCCTCGATCTCGTCCAGAATGCAGAACGGTGTGGGGTTGACCTGAATGGTTGCAAAGAACAGAGCAACACCGACAAATGCCTGCTCACCGCCGGAGAGCTGCATCAGGTTTTTGATGATCTTGCCGGGAGGTGCGGCTTTGATCTCGATTCCGCTCTCGAGAACGTTCTCGGGATCGGAAAGCGAGAGCTCGGCAGAGCCACCGCCAAATAGCTCGGCAAAGACCTTGCCGAAGTTCTCGTTGATCTTGTTGAAGGAATCGATGAAGGATGCCTTCATTTCGACCTCGAGCTGGCTGATGATGCCGTTGAGTTCCTTTCTTGCGGCTTCCAGGTCGCCTATTTGTGCGCTCAAGTAGTCGTAGCGCACCTTGACTTCTTCGTATTTGTTGACTGCGTCAAGGTCAACGTGACCGATAACACGCAGCTTGTTGCGGCACTCGGTTTGCAGTGCCATCATTTCGGCGCGGTTCTCCTTGGTGATGGGAGGATAGCCGAGAGCCACCGCATCGGTGCGGGTGAGCTCATAGTCATCCCAAAGCTTTGTGGCAAGCTTATCCTGCGTATCGCGCAAATTGAGAAGCTTGGACTCGCACTTGGTATGCTCGCGGAAAACGAGCTCCTTGTGGTTCATGCGATCACGCAGCTTTGCGTTGAGCTCGTTGAGCTTGCGCTCGAACTCAAAGTTATCCTTCTCTACCGCTCCGCGCTTTTCGTTCAGACGCTCCAATTCGGCAGTAGCCGCGGTGTGATCGGCGCGGTTCTTTTCCATTGCCTCTGTGGTTTGTCTGATCTGCTCCTCTTGGGTATTGATGCGACCGGAGAGCATCATCTTTTCCTGACTGAAGGTCTCGATTCTCTCCTCGGATGCGGTTTTGAGCATGGTTGCCGTATCGATATCCTTTTGGTTTTCGCTGATGCGGATATAAAGCTCGGTCAAAGCCTTTGCAATTTCGTCAAGGCGCAACAGGACCTCGCCACGCTCGGCGTCCTTTTCCATGCGGAAATCGGTCATCTCACCGATGCGGTGACGGAGCGTCTTGGCTTCGGTGGTAAGGGCTTCGATCTCCTCCTCGTATTTGATCTTCGCGTTTTCGTACTCCTGCATGTCGGCACGGAGCTTGGAAAGCAAGGTATCGTTGGCATCCTTTTTGGCGCGAAGCTGATCAAGCTGAGTGTTCTCGGTGTTGCGGAGGACGGCGATGAGCTCGCGACGATCCTCGGCGGCGTATTTATCATCCTCGGCAGCCCCTACCTGCTCGGTCAGCTTGGCAACCTCTGCCTCAAGCTTTTGGACGGCAGCCTTGCGCTCGGCAAGCTCTGCTTCAAGACGTTTGATTTCTCCTGCTCTGGAAAGGATTCCGCTGCCTGTGCGTACGGAACCGCCCGTAAAAGAACCGCCTGCGTTGATCTGTTGACCGTCCAGCGTAACAACGCGCACACGGTAGTGCAGCGCCTTTGCCATAACGCTTGCGTGCTCGATGTTATCAAACACAACGATTCTGCCAAGCAAGGAGGAAAGCACCTGCTTGAATTCCTTTTTGGCATCAACCAGACTGTCGGCAACGCCAATGTAGCCCTCAAAGCCTGCTGCCTCGGTGATCTCTTTTGTGGTCTCGCTTGCCTTCATAGAGGTGAGCGGGAAGAAGGTCGCTCTGCCTGCCTCGCCGCGCTTGAGGGTGTGCATTGCTGCCTTTGCGGTGGCTTCATCCTCAACAACGATGTTTTGCAGATTTGCACCAAGTGCGATCTCAATGGCGGTCAGGTACTTGTCGCCTACCGAGATGACCTTGGAAAGAGGACCGTAAATCGTTCCGCACGGTGCTCCGTGCACGTCGGTAATCTTCCCCTCCCCGTACTGCTTCATAACGTAGCGGACGGCGTTGGAATATCCCTCAAAGTGCTCCTCCATGGATTTGAAGGTGGCAATTCTTTGCGCGACGGAATCGCGGCGGAAGGTCTCGTTGTTCAGCTTTGCGGTACTGGATTTGAGAGATGCGGTAGCATCGGTGAGAGTCTGCTCATGCTTGGAGATCTCACCGTCGATGCTTGCGATCTCTGCATCGTATGCGGCAACCGCTCTCTCCTTGACGGCACACTCTTCGGAAAGCTCGTCGGAGATCTTGCGGTAGCCCTCAAGCTCGGTCAGTGCCGAGCTGTTTTTGTCGGTGTCGGAGTTTTTGGCGTTCTCAAGAACCGAGATGCGGACCTTGACGTCAACGGCTTCGTTCTCAAGGGTGCGAATGTCCTCAAGCGCTTGTGCGACGTTTGCTTCAAGCTCGCTCGCCTTTGCGGTCAGGTGGGTTTGTTCAAGAGTGAGCTTTTCCTGCTCGCCTGTGAGCACCTCGCCGTTTGCTTGCAGCTCGGCGATGTGTGCGGTGTGCTTGGCGCAGGCATCCAATTCGTTTTGCAATGCTTTTTCGGTGCCGCCTACACTGCCCTCGGTTGCGGCAATGAGATCCTTGGCGTGCGAGATGGTATTCTCAGCTACGCGATATTCACTCTCCAGCTGGTGGCAAAGCTCGGTCTGCTCACGGATCTGTGTCAGAAGCTCCTCGGACTCTTTCTTGCTACTTTGCGATGCCTCGAACAGCTTTGCGTTTTGCGTCTCGAGGGACTGGATGGCATCCTCTGCCATTTGCAAATCGAAGGTTGCGTGCTTCATTGCCTCCTCGGCGGCGGCAAGCTCGTCGTGCAGCTTTTCGGTGTCATACAGCCACAGGCTGACGTCGGCGCGCTTTTTGTTCTCCATCAGCTCGATCGCCTTTTTGGCTTTTTCGGCTTCCTTTTGCAGGGGCCCTACCTGTGCCGATACCTCAAGGAAGATATCGTTGGCACGCGTCATATTGTCCTCGGTCGCCTTGAGCTTGCGCTCTGCCTCGTTCTTTTTGTAGCGATATTTTGCAATACCCGAAGCATCCTCAAACACGCTGCGGCGTTCCTCGCTCTTGCGGGATACCATCTCGGCGATACGTCCCTGACCGATGATGGAGTAACCGTCACGGCCAACGCCCGTATTCATAAAGAGCTCGTAGATATCCTTCAGACGAACGCCCTTGCGGTTGATGAAGTATTCACTGTCGCCCGAGCGATAGTAACGGCGGGTGACCGTGACCTCATCGTAGGGGCAATCCAATTTTGCAAATTCTCCGCGGTTATCGAAGGTGACCGATACCTCGGCGTATCCCATGGGGCGACGGCTGTCGGCACCGCCAAAGATAACGTCCTCCATTTTGCTACCGCGCAGGCTCTTGGACGAAATTTCACCAAGTACCCAACGCATAGCGTCGGCAATGTTCGATTTACCCGAGCCGTTAGGGCCTACGATGACCGTAACGCCGTGGCTTTCTCCAACGTCTTCCGCCAACAGGTCGACCTTTGTCTCGCTTTCAAACACGAGCTTGGTCTTATCGGGGAAAGATTTGAAGCCTTGCATTTCCAATGACTTTAAGTACACTGTCACATCCTCCTAAACCGTTTTTTGTGAGTGCGGACGCACGCGGCATTCCGCAATGCCCTCACAAGCGATTACGCGATGAACGGTTGCTCCCGTTTCGCGTTGTAATTTTTCAATGTTGCATCGGTGTTGACCGACGGTGGCGGAAAGCTCCTTTGGGGGAACCTCCAAAACAATCGTTTGCCCTGCCAGCCCCGATTGCAGGACCTTTTCTTTGACCTTTTGGTAAAGACATTCGCCAAGGATCATCTCGCCAAGAGCGGGATGGTTTGGCCCTGCCAGGACCGCCTCGGGCGAGGTCAGGGACTCGGTTGCGCACAGTCCCACGCGTATACACGGGATCGCGCGCGCGCGAAAGAGCTGCAACACGGGTGCGGTCCGCTCGACGGCTTCCTTGACCGAAAGCGGCGCATAAAGCCCGTGTTGTGTCATTTCACAAAGGGGGGTATCGTAAAAGACGACGGTGGGATAGATCCGCACGGCGGATGCTCCAAGGTCGCATATGGTTTGTGCCGTTTGCATCTCACTCTCGGGCGTGGCACTCGGTAACCCGATCATCATCTGCCCCACAAGCTCAAAGCCTGCCGCAAGAACGGCACGGCAAGCCTCCTCTGCCTCCTTTGCGGTATGCCCGCGTCGGCAAGCCAGAAGGACGGCATCATCCATACTCTGCAGTCCAAGCTCGATGGTTTTGACCGAGTAGCGCGAAAGAATGGAGAGAATTTCGGCATTGATATAGTCGGGTCTTGTGGAAAGACGAATGGATGCTACTCTGCCCTCTTGGACGTAGCTCTGTGCCAGATCCAGAAGGCGGCACATCAGGTCTCTATCGATGCCCGTAAAGGAACCGCCGAAAAAGGCGATTTCTGCCTCATCCTCGGGTACAAGAGTAGACAAAACCTGCTCGATCTCCTCTCTCACTCCCTCCTCGGAGAAGGATTGGTGCTCGGAGATGGAGCGTTGGTTGCAAAACACGCACTGATTGGGACAACCCAAGTGCGGAATGAAAACGGGAATGTTGACGTGGCGCATATCAGATAAGCCCGAACAGCGAAAGCGCTGCCTTTGCGGCGGCTTGCTCAGCTGCCTTTTTGGAGTGCCCCTTGCCGCTGCCGATGCAGTTTGCGCCAAGATACAGATCGACCGTAAAGGTCTTGTTGTGGTCGGGACCGCTCTCCCCTGTCAGGCGATATTCCAGTACCTCTTTTTGCTCGCGATCCTGCTGGATAAATTCCTGCAAGCGCGATTTGCTGTCGATGCGAACGTCACCCATTTCGGGCAAAGCATCTATGGCGGATTTGACCAGCGGCAAAAGGAATCTTGCCACCGACTGCATACCGTCCTCGGCACCTGCGTCAAGATAAATTGCCGCCAAAAGCGCCTCAAAGGCATCGGCTAAGATGGCAGGCTTTTCGGCTCCGCCGTTTTGCGCCTCACCGCGACCGAGCAAAAGGAATTCACCAAGCCCGATCTTTTCGGCAAAGGATGCCAGAGCAGCCTCGCAAACGACCGCCGAGCGGATGCGTGTGAGCGTTCCCTCGGGGTACTCGGAAAAATGCGTGTAGAGATAGTTGCTTACCACCAAGGAGAGCACGGAATCTCCCAAAAACTCCAACCGCTCGTTGCAAAGCAGATGATGATTGCGCGCGCCTGTCTCGTTGGAATAAGACGAGTGTGTGATTGCGCGCTCCAGATAGCGGACATCGCCAAAGCGATAGCCAATGCGCTCTTGCAGCACATCAAGAGAAATAGCCATATTGCACCTCCTTGTTCAAATTTTTGTTGTTTTTAAAGCGTTGCGACTGCCTCGTCGATAATGGCGAGTGCGCGCTCTGCGAGTTTTTCATTTTTTGCGGCTTTGCCACCCTTGACGCGATAGCCAAGCGGATTGACAATGCCAAAGTTTGCGTTCATAGGCGCGAAGTCACCGACACCGCCGTGACTGACGTATCCTGCCATAGCGCCCAGCATCGTCTCCTCGGGGAGCACGAGCTTGTCCTGACCGAGGACACGCTTTGCCGCGTTGATACCGGCGAGCAATCCGCTGCCTGCGGATTCGACGTAGCCCTCAACGCCCGTCATTTGCCCTGCAAAAAAGACGTTGGGATGCGCATTCATGGCATAGGTATTATCCAAGAGCCCGGGGGAGTTGAGGTAGGTGTTGCGGTGCATCACGCCGTAGCGCAAGAACTCTGCGTTCTCAAGTCCCGGGATCATGCGGAACACTCTTCTCTGCTCCGGGAAGGTCAGGTGCGTTTGGAAGCCGACAAGGTTGAACATCGTTCCCTCTCGGTTCTCCTTGCGGAGCTGAACAACAGCGTAAAACTCCTCGCCCACGCGCGGATCGATCAGTCCAACGGGCTTGAGAGGTCCGTAGCGCAACGTGTCGTAGCCGCGGCGCGCCATTACCTCAACAGGCATGCACCCCTCAAAGACCTTGACGTTCTTTTGGCTTTCCTTGTCAAACTCCTTAAGCTGTGCTTCCTCTGCCGTGGTGAGCGCTTGCCAAAAGGCATCGTACTGCTCCTTGTTCATCGGGCAGTTGATATAGTCCGCATCTCCCTTATCGTAGCGGGATGCGAAAAAGGCGACGTCCATATTGATGGTGGCAGCATCGACGATGGGTGCGGCGGCATCAAAGAAATGCAGCTTGCCACAGCCGAGCTCGCCTGCGATATAATCTGCCATCGCATCGGAGGTCAGGGGTCCCGTTGCAATAACAGTGACGGTTCCCTCCTCAACGGTGGAGACCTCCGCCTCGATCACCTCAATGTTGGGGTGATTGCGGATGCGATCGGTGATATACTTTGAAAACAGGGTGCGGTCAACCGCCAACGCCGAGCCTGCGGGGACACGTGTAGCATCTGCCGCCTGCATGATCAGTGAGCCGAAGCGGCGCATCTCCTCTTTGAGCAATCCTACCGCATTGGAAACGCAATCGGAGCGCAAGGAGTTGGAGCAGACCAGCTCGGCAAAGCCGTTGGTGTGGTGGGCGGGCGTCATTTTGTGGGGCTTCATTTCAAAGAGCTTGACCTTGACGCCACGCTGGGCGGCTTGCCAGGCTGCCTCGCAGCCAGCAAGCCCCGCACCGTAGATGTTGATGTGTTGATTTTGCATATTTATTCTTCCGTTTGCTCTGCTACGTTCTTGGGGATCTCGCGACTGTATTTGCAAGCCTCGTCGTGGCAAACGAGCAGGTTCTTGCCCTTTTTGCGGAAGAGCATCTTACCGCATTGCGGGCAGGTATCGTTGGTGGGAACGTCCCAAGAGGAGAAATCACACTCGGGATAGCGCTCACAGCTATAGAAAACGGTGCGGTTGCGACCGTATTTGGTCACGATCTTTGCCTCGCACTTGGGGCACTTTGCGCCAAGGTCACGCACGCGCGCCTTGGTGAAGCGGCACTGGGGATAGTTGGCGCAAGCATAGAAGCTGCCAAACTTGCCCGTGCGCAGAACCATATCGCCGCCGCACTTTTCGCATTTGAAATCAGCGATGACGGGGGCTTTCTTTGCCTTGGGCTCTTCCTCACGTGCTGTTTGCTCTGCTTCCTCGGGCTTTTCTGCCTCGGGGGGAGTCAGGGGCTTGGTGTTGCGGCAGGTGGGATAGTTGGGGCAAGCGGCAAACTTACCAAAGCGACCGTTGCGAACGATCATGCGGCTGCCGCACTTTTCGCAAATGATGTCGGTCTCCTCGGGCGGGATCTCAATGCTCTTCTCGCCAATGTTCTTCTCTGCCTCCTCCAATTGTTTGGAGAAATCTGTCCAGAACTTTTTGAGGACTGCAAGCATCTCTTCGTCACCCTCTTCGATCTTATCGAGGTCGCGCTCCATCTCTGCGGTAAAGCCGTAGTCAACGATGGTGGGGAAATTTTGCTCCATGAGCTGATTTGTCACCTTGCCAAGAGGCGTGGGAACGAATGCCTTGCCCTCGCGCTTGACGTAGTTGCGCGTGATGATGGTGCCGATGATGGTGGCATAGGTGCTGGGACGGCCGATGTCAAGATCCTTGAGCATCTTGATAAGGGATGCATCGTTGTATCTGACGGGGGGCTCGGTAAAGTGCTGTGTCAGGTCGGCATCCTCTGCCGTAAGCTTGTCGCCCTTCTCGAGCTCGGGCAGGCGGATATCCTTGATCGCCTTGGGCTCGTGGTCGTTTGCGTTTGCTTCCTCGGTGGCTTCATAAACTGCCATGTAGCCTTGGAAGGCAACCGAGTAACCGCTTGTGCGGAAGAGATAACCTGCGGCATCGAAATCAACGCTGATGGTGTTCAGGGTTGCAGACTCCATCTGGCTTGCGATAAAGCACTCCCAGATGAGCTTGTAAAGCTTGAATTGATCGGGGGTAAGGTTGCGGCGGATGAGCGCGGGCTCAAGCTCTACGCGAGAGGGACGGATCGCTTCGTGTGCGTCCTGTGCGCCTGCGCGGGATTTGTAAACTCTTGCGGTCTCGGGGCAATACTGCGCGCCGTACTTGCCAACGATAAAATCGCGGGCTGCGTTTTGCGCATCGGCAGAAACGCGAACCGAGTCGGTACGCATATAGGTGATAAGACCTTGGGTGCCGCCAAACTCGGAGCCGACGTTAACACCTTCGTAAAGCTCTTGCGCTACCTTCATAGTGCGCTGGGACTGGAAGCCGAGCTTGCGGAATGCCTCTTGCTGCAGGGTGGACGTGGTAAAGGGTGCTGCAGGGTTCTTTTGCTTGTTGGCGCGGCGAACGGATGCCACGGTATAAGGCTGACCGTTTACGGCAGCGGCAACCGCTTTGGCTTCTGCCTCGCTTGCAAGCGCCATCTTGCCCTCCTCTGTGCCTACAAAGTGCACGCGGAAGGTCTTGCCGTCGGGACCTGTGAGTTGAGTCTCGATGGTCCAATATTCTTCGGGAACGAATTTTTGAATTTCTTCTTCGCGCTCAACAATGATCTTGGTGGCTACCGACTGCACGCGTCCTGCGGAGAGACCGCTCTTTACGTTCTTCCAAAGCAGGGGGCTGAGCTTATATCCCAAAATACGGTCCAGGATGCGGCGCGTTTGTTGGGAGTTGACAAGGTTCATATCGATCTGTCTGGGGTTTTTGATCGCCGCCTTGACAGCAGACTTTGTAACCTCGTTGAAGCAGATGCGCTGTGTCTTCTCTACGGGAATATCAAGTGCCGCGGCGAGATGCCATGCAATGGCTTCTCCTTCGCGGTCAGGGTCGGTTGCGAGGAAGATCTTGTTTGCAGCCTTCGCGCTCTTGCGGATCTCTTTGATAAGATCGCCCTTGCCGCGAATATTGATATAATGTGCTTCAAAGTCGTTTTCAATATCCACGCCCAGCGTGCTTTTGGGAAGATCGCGCACGTGGCCGATGGATGCAATTACCTTATAGTTGGTTCCGAGATAGCCCTTTACGGTCAACGCCTTTGAAGGGGACTCCAGTATCACCAGATTAGTTGCCATTCTTTTCGTTCCTTTCGTTGGTTCGGTTCTGTATATTTCTTCGTGTACTCGTTGTCAAAATCAGATTATGCCTTTTTGTAAAGAGATCCGGGCAGCTTTTGCACAAGCCCCATGATCTCCAGCATGGTGAGTGCCGCCATAAGGTCGGCACGCGGCGCTTCGAGCGCATAGATGGCATCGGCAGAAAGCGTGCCGTCGTCGGGGATCGCTTCAAGGATCGCCTTTTGCGCCGATGTCAGGGTTGCCAGCGTTGCCTCGGGGATCGCTTTTGGCGGTGCGGGCGGAGCACTCATAGGCTCTTCCCTTTCCGCTCTCTGCTCTGTCGCCAGAGGCTTTCGGGACTCCTTTTGCTTTGCCGAAGATGCGCGGCGCTGCGTCGGCTTTTTCTCCTTGGGCGCGGGAGCTGCGGGTGCAAGATTCATTTTCGTCTCGCCCGAAGCACTGCCCGAAAGCTCAATGACGCCAAGCGACGCCAGATGAGAGAGGTCAATGCTCTCCAGAGATTTGTTCGCCTCGTATTTTTCCAAGGTCAGCGACTCGGCATAGGTGTATTGGTACGGTGCCAGAATATCCTCTGCCGCAAGCGCCATGCGTGCGCCGTCGCGCAAAAGCCCGTTGGTACCGTCCGCTCCCTTACTGCCCACGTTGGCAGGGATGGCGAACACGTCTCTGCCTTGTAGGATCGCCTCTTTTGCGGTGATGAGAGATCCGCTCCCGATGCCTGCCTCAACCACAACGGTTGCTTGCGAGAGACCGCTGATGATGCGGTTGCGCAACGGGAAGTGATAGCCCACGGGACGGGTGCCCGGTGCAAACTCGGAGAGGACGACTCCGCTTTGCGCGATTGCTTGATAAAGATTGCGGTGGTGTGTGGGATACGGAATATCCACACCGCAACCAAGGACTGCCACAGTGGTGCCGCTTGCCTTGAGTGCGGCGGCAGCCGCAACACCGTCGATGCCCTTTGCCATTCCGCTGACGACAAACGCGCCCGCAGAGGCAAGCTCATACGACATTTTATACGCTTGTTTCATTCCGTATGCACTCATACTGCGCGTTCCCACGATCCCCACGCAAAGATTGCGGTTGAAATCGGGCAGGTTGCCGCGGTAGTACAAAAGCATTGGCGGCTTTTGGATCTCACGCAGGGCGCGCGGATAAGCATCCTCGTCGTAGCAAAGGACGCCAATGCCCTCTCGCTCGCACTTGTCGAGGATCTCGGTGGCGTGCTGCAGGCTCTTATCACAGAGCGCGCGCTTTGCCCGCTCGGTCAAGCCCGGAACCTGCTCCAGCTCGGTCTCCTCAGTACGAAAGATCTCAAAAGGCGTATCGTAAAGGGAGATCAACCGACGAAATGCAGAAGAACCTGCGCCAAGCGCCTCGGATAACCATATCCAATACAAAGTGTCCTTGCTTTTCACTGTCTCTCCCCCTCTCTTTTTCAAAATTCAAAAATTATTTGCCCTTTGCAAACTCCCACATCAGGATGGAAGCTGCAACGGCAGCATTAAAGGACTCTGCGCGCTCGCTCATGGGAATGATGACGTTGCCTGTGCAGGCGGCAATCACTTCCTTGGAAAGTCCGTGTCCCTCGTTGCCGATGACAACGGCATCCCCCGCAAGGATCTCAAACTCGCCAAGCGACAGAGCTCTCTCATCGAGTGCGGCGGCAAAAACGCGGCGGCCGCTCTCGCGCATCTCACGGATGGTAGTGGCAAGGTCGGTCACGCGGTCGATGCGTTGGTTAAAGACCGTCCCCATAGAGCCACGCACGGCGCGCGGATGGTAAATATCGGCGCAGTCGGCGCTCAAGATCAAGCGGTCAATACCGATTGCGGCAGCCGAGCGGATGATTGCCCCCACGTTTGAGGGATCGCGCACCGATTCAAGCAGTACGATATGCTCGTTTTTCATCTGCAAAAAATTAACGCTATTATATATTGTAGCATTTTTTTGCAATTTGTCAATATATTTTGCAATAGTTATTACGCCTTCGGGCGATTTTTCTTCAGAAATTTTCTCAAAAATATCATCCGACACGAGGAAGCACTTCTCGATTCTGTCCTCATAGCTCTCACCGAAGCGTTCGTGCAGAAAATCGAGCACGCGCTCCTGTGCCGAAACGGACAAAAAGACGGCGCAGATCTCTACGTCGTTCTTAATGGCTTCCTCAAGCAATTTGATGCCGTCAAAGCGAAAGGTCCTTGTCGTCTCCCGTGCTTTTCGGTCGGTCAATTTGCAGAGCTCCACGATGTTTTTGTTTTGTCTGGAACGGATGATCTCCCCTGAAAAAAGCATTGATCTTTGCCTCCTTTAGGCTTGTTTTACGCGCTTTTTTGCGCCGAAAAACGGCGCAAAAAAGCATCTATGTATGACAAAAACCCGATGCTAACATCGGGTTTTTTATCACAATTAAAGCGCTGCTTTTGCTTGTGCGCAGAGAGCTGCAAATGCTTCCTTATCGGAAACTGCGATCTCAGCGAGCATCTTGCGGTTAAGCTCGATGCCTGCCAGCTTCAAACCGTGCATAAGGGTGGAATAGTTCATTCCGTTAACCTTTGCTTGTGCGGAGATTCTGGTGATCCAGAGAGAACGGAAATCTCTCTTCTTTTGCTTTCTGCCTACGTATGCGTAGTTGCCGCTCTTCATTACGGCTTGCTTAGCCATCTTAAAGTGCTTGGATTTTGCACCCCAGTAACCCTTAGCAGCCTTGAGTGTGGACTTTCTTCTCTTGCGCGTCATCATTGCGCCCTTAACTCTTGCCATTTTCTAATTCCTCCCTTTCTTATTACTTCAGAACCAACGTCTTGAGGTTGGTTGCGATCTTACCGTCAACGATTGCACTGGAACGCAGATGTCTGATTCTCTTTGCGTCCTTTTTACCGGTGTTGTGGCGGTGAGAGGTGTGGAACATTTTGACTTTGCCGTTTGCAGTAACGGAAAATCTCTTAGCCGAGGCCTTATGTGTTTTTACTTTGCCCATTTTTCGTAACTCCTTTTCTCTTTCGGCGCGAGCCGAAGTATAATATACTTGGTAATAAGTTTTTGCGGTACGGTTTTGATTATTTCGCCTTAACAGGTGAGATAACCATGCTCATAAATCTGCCGTCAAGAACAGGCTTTTTGTCAACCGTTCCCAACTCCGAGCAAGCTTCCTCGAATTTTTCAAGGATCTCTTTACCGATGTTCATATGGCTCATTTCTCTGCCCTTGAACTTCATAACAACGCGCACCTTGTTGCCGTCGCTCAAAAAGCGGCGAGCGTGGTTTGCTTTTGTTTCAAAATCGTGGGTATCGATGCGGCAGGAGAGCTGAATTTCTTTAAGCTCGATGGTCTGCTGCTTCTTTTTAGCTTCCTTCTCGCGCTTTTCACGCTCGAAACGGAACTTGCCGTAGTCCATAATTTTGCATACGGGGGGATTTGCCTGCCCTGACATCAGAACAAGGTCCATACCCTGGTCATACGCGGTCTCCAAAGCTTTTTCGGAGCTCATAATGCCAAGCGTTTCGCCATTGGCACCGATCAGGCGCACTTCCTTTGCGGTAATTTCCTCATTGAGCAGGTTTTCTTTCTCTTTTGCGCTAATAGTTAAACACCTCCAAGCGAAATAAAAAATAACCGTACAAAGACACAGGTCTCCGCACGGCACAAGTACCACTTAAGATAGTGGAATAAGGCGTTTATTAACCCGACTGCCCTGTTGCAGGTAGGTGAGAGCGGAGAGCCCTGCTTTGTTTTCTATGGTATTATACACCATTTTCCCCCGTTTGTCAATAGCTTTTTTGCAATTTTTTTCGATTTTTTTAATTTCTTTTTTCAAAAAAAGGAAATGATGGGAAAAGTTTTTCAAAAAAACACAAAATATTCTTGCAATTTACAGATAAATGCGTTATGATATATAGTTGAGGACAAACTGATGAAGGGAGTGATGAGATGCTGGGCTATATTCGCACCGATGCGCCCGAATTGCGCTTGCGCGACGGAGAATGCTACCGCGCCCTTTATTGCGGTCTTTGCCGCCAGATGGGCAAATGCACCGGTCAATGCTCGCGTCTCGCGCTCAGCTACGATTTCGCATTTTTGGCGGCTTTTCGCATGTCCCTGACGAACGAACAGGTCACGCTTCAAAAAAAGCATTGTTTGATCCACCCCCTCAAAAAGCGGAATATGGCGATCGACTCCCCCAGTCTTGCGTATTGTGCGGATGCTTCTGCCATTTTGACTTATCACAAATGTCGCGACGACGTAGACGACGAAAAAGGATTCAAGAGGTTACGCGCAAGAGCGGCATCGGGGTTCTTTTCTTCGGCTTACCGTCGCGCAAGGCGCCGTCACCCCGAATTGGATGCCACCGTGAAAGCGCTTTTGCAGGAGCTTCGACAATATGAAACCGATGCAACCGCCGCACCGAGCGCGGATGCTCCCGCCGCGATTTTTGGCAACCTGATGGCAGCCATTTGCGCCGAGGGGCTTGCAGGGACCGAAGCACGCATTGCTACCTCGTTTGGGCGTGCGATCGGGCATTGGATCTATTTGGTGGATGCCGCCGACGATTATCGTGACGACCTTGCCAGCGGCTCGTTTAACCCCTTTGTGCGTCTGTTTGGTGACAGGGTGACAGAGGAGAACGCCGAAAGCATTGCCGTCTCTCTGAAGCGCTATCTTGCCGACGCAGAAGCCGCATTTTTGCTCATAGATCACTTCCCCGCGCCCGAAATAAAAGAAATTCTTTGCAATATTCTCTACCTTGGTCTTCCCAAGGTAGCAGAGAGTATTTTGCAAAAAACTTGGAAAGGTGAAACCGACAAACATGAAAAATCCGTATGAGGTATTGGGTGTATCCCCCAACGCCACCGATGAAGAAGTAAAAAAAGCCTACCGCGATCTGGCTCGCAAATATCACCCCGATAAATACCGCGACAGCGACCTTGCAGACCTTGCAAGTGACAAGATGAAAGAGGTCAACGCGGCTTATGAGGAGATTCAAAAAATGCGTGCGGGCGGCTCACAGTCGCAAAACGGTGACTACCGCTACAACGGCAACCCAAGTGCCGACTCCGCCTCGGGTGACGCTCGCTTTGCAGAGGTTCGCCGACTGATCAATGACAACGAGATCCTGCAAGCCGAGCAGATCTTGCGCTCGATGCCCCCCACGATGCAAAACGCTGAATGGTACTTTCTTATGGGCTGCACCGTTTACAAGCGCGGCTACTTTACCGATGCGCAAAATATGTTTGACCGCTCCTGCGCGATGGATCCCTACAACCAGGAATACCGCGCCGCACGCGATCAGCTCCGCGCACAGACTGCAAGCTACGGTTACGGCTATCACACGGCGTCGCGCACCGATGACACCATGAACTGCTGCTCCCAGCTCATTTGCGCCGATTGCTGCTGCGAAATGATGGGTGGCGACCTAATTCGCTGCTGCTGATACGGGGGACGTCATGTCGAAAAAAACTTCCACACAGATCAAATATCTGACCGTTAGCGCAATGCTTTGCGCCTTGGGCGTTGTGATATTGGGACTGGGGGCTGTGATTGAGGTGCTTGACATCACCGTTGCGGTGATCGCCTCTCTTCTGACGGTGTACGCCGTCATTGAGATTGGCGGTATTTACCCTTGGCTCATATGGATCGTGACCTCGACCATCGCACTCTTGCTCCTGCCGCTCAAGACTCCCGTCCTTTTTTACGCGCTCCTGACGGGCTACTATCCCATCCTCAAGCAGAAAATTGAACGCCGTATGGCGCGCATTCCTGCATGGGCTATCAAAATGGGAGTGCTTGCTGCTTCTCTACTTGTCATTTGGGGAGTAATGTGGTTGTTTGCCCCTGCCCTTTTGGAAACGACGGGCGGTTGGGTGATGATCGCCGCCACGCTCCTTCTCGGCGTTTTTGCATTTGTCCTTTACGACCTTTGCCTGACGCGGCTCATAACCGTTTATTTTGTCAGATGGCAGAAGAGATTTAAACTCAAATAAAACAAACGGGACCTTTCCCCTGAAAGGTCCCGTTTTTGTAATACGGTTGTGAAATATCGATTATTCGTAGGTGCGGGTGACCAGCTCGAGTATGCCGTGCTCTGTAATCCAATAGGAGCCATCGACACGAACACCGTTGAAATAAAACTCATAATTGGACTCTAAATAATCCCACGGATAGTAACCGTAGTAAGCCATCAGCAGATTTTCAACTGTGGTTTCGATACTGCCGTTCGCGCTATACATGAACTCTCCGTTCTCGTATATCTCAATTTGGAGCAAATCTACACCAAGAAAAGCGCCGCAAACAAGGCATTGACGGTTATCGTCCCATTCTCTGTGTTCGCATACTGTGCCGCATTGTCCGCAGTGGCCGTCGATCCAAGTGCCGTTATTCCAATACCCGTCGTGGTAACATTCGCTCTTGCAAATACGGCACTGATTGCCTTCCCACTCGTGAGGACATTCCTCCGAGCAGCTACGGCAGTAACCCATATTGGGCTCCCAAATGTGCAAGTGGTAGCCGTCCCCATTTTCTTGGAGATAAACCTTGTCACCGTTTTGCATATAAACGGTTTGGGTGGGATCGATGGGTTTATCGTTGAGATAGCAATCCACATTGTTGAACATCTCATAGGGGTGTTCATTTGCAAACAGATTATAAACCTCCAAAAGGGTTGCGGGTTCCGTTGTTGTGATAAAGGATTCTACACGGTGAACGCCGCCTGTTTGATAAATGATCTGCACCGTAATGGTGTTGCCTTCGGGGGGATTTTCGGGCTTTGTTTCATCGGGTGCTTTTTCGGGTGTGGTTGCTTCGGGCTCCTTTGGGGGAGTGGTTTCATCTGGAACGCCTCCCTCTGTTTTATTTTCGGGTGTGGTCGTCTTGTTTGTACTCGGTGTTGTGGTGGTGGGGTCTGCATTGGGATCGGTTGAGATAAACTTGTTCAAAAGATCGCAAGAGCAAAAGCTCAAAATGCACACCAGTGTTAAAATTGCACACAAAAGTCTTCTCATTTTTGTTCCTCCTGTCATAAAGTAAAATGGTCGGTTTGAACTTCCCTTTTATTATAGCACAAGGCACGGTATTTTGCAAGTGTTTTTTATACGAAAGCATCCCCGCAAACAAACGGGGATGCTTTTTTTGCATATGTGATTGATTTTTAAGCCTCTTTTGTTTGCTCGGTTGCTGCTACGGTCTCGTCGGTGATGGTAGCCATGGCTTCTTCCATAGACATACCGCCAGCAACTGCCGCTTTGCGCGCCGCGTTAACGGCTTGAATGGTCTTTACCTTTTCGCCGTCAAGCACGTAGCCCTTCATTGCGATCAGCGTCAGCACCCATGCAAGCATGGGAATGAGGCAGAACAGAACGATAACGACCCAGTTCATGCCGTTGGCATAAGGCGTAACCTTGGTGGGCAGATCGTGGATGCCAATGCACATCAATGCAATGGAAACAACGGCTGCTGCCAGAGAGGAAACGAGCTTATCGACCAGCGAGAAGAGCGTTCCCATAATGCCGGGGATGAACTTACCCGAGCGGTAGGTCTCATAGTCGGCACAGTCGGCAACCATCGGGATGGGCATATCCGCCGTGGAGTAGTATGCGCCATATCCCACGCCAAAGAACAAAATAAAGAGAATGGTGTAAAGATTGATGGAAAGTCCGTTCTCACCCATCAGGCTAAGATTGAAGGCGGGGTTGCCCTGCTTCCACAACAAAAGGAGCACAAACACACCCACGTAGCACAAAAGCGCGATTTTGACGTATTTCATGAGGGATGCCTTTTGTCCGTGCTTTTGCGAGGTGCGTACTGTGAAGAGGAAGAACGGTGCACTAAATACGTAGCCAAGTGCCATAAATACCATATTGAAGCTATCGTAATTGCCCATCATACAGCCGTATAGCATGATCAAAACGGTCATGTTTTGTGCAATGGCAAGGGCAAGCTTGCATCCGCCGCCCGCAACCATCAAGCGTTGCAGAGGCTTATTTGCCTTAACAATGGACACGTATTCGGAGAGTTTGAGTGCCTCTTGCTGACCGCCAATGCCAAAGTATTTTTCGTTATCCTTTTCGGCAATGCCGATGATAGCAAGGATAGTGAGGATGATAGAAATAACAATGCCGATGGGCGTCATAATGGCGTACCACTTTGCGTTGTAGTCCCCTGCAAAGGAGTCCCACGCCATTACCATACCCACCACCTGCATAATACCCATGCCCGCAAGAGAACCGATGGTGTTGAAAACGGTAAACAGGGGGCGTTGCTTGGGATCGTTAGTAAGCACGGGTTGCGCGCTTCTGGTAACCGAGGTCTGGAAGGTGTAGCCGATTACCCAAACCGCATAAAGAAGAACAAACAGCACGTAGCGCAGCCACATCATGGATGCGGGAACGAGCGGCGTTATAACGTACAAAAGCAGCACGCTGATTGCCATGATCGCGTTACCGATGACCATAAAGGGACGGAATTTGCCAAAACGGGTGTTGGTCTTATCCATCAAGGCACCGATGATGGGGTCGGTGATGGCGTCGAACACGCGCATTCCCGTGACCATAAAGGATGCAAAAAGCATGGCAAGGCCGAGAACTGCATTGCCAAAGTTGGCAATGTAAGAAAGAATCAGAACAAAATATACGTTTGTTGCACCGTTGTTCATTGGGAACAGTGCTAATTGATAAAATTTGGCGCGATTGACGCCGTTTGTTTCATTCATACCATATTCTCCTTTTGCCGATCAGGTCCAGTTGCCGCCGCCGGCAA
>JAZNYU010000129.1:0-1966 GCA_045594605.1 Eubacteriales bacterium | reverse complement strand
AATGGAACATTCTGCCCCCTGCAAAAACGCTCAAGCTTTTGCGCGAGTTGGGACTCGTCCTCTTCCTCGCTGGTGCGGGCATTCCCGGCGGTGCGGAATTCGTCGCTTGCTTTGACCCCATCTACTTCCTCTACGGCGCGGTTATGACGGTCATACCCATGGTTTTGGCATACCTGTTTGCAAAGTTCGTTCTGAAGATGGGACTGCTCAACAACTTGGGCGCGATTACCGGCGCGATGACCTCGACGCCCGCACTCGGCACGCTCATCTCCACCGCAAGTACCGAGGACGTTGCCACCGCTTACGCGGCGACATACCCCATCGCCCTCATTACGGTGGTGCTTGTGTCGCAGTTTTTGATCATCATATTCTAAAGAGAATCCGTGGATTCCCAAAGCACTGTTTTATCTAAATCACACATCAATTCAATAAAAAAGGTGAAAACACTATGAATGCAAAAAGAAAGCTTTTATCATCCCTGGCTCTGCTTCTGCTCACCGCCATCTTGGCAGCGAGCCTCGCATCCTGCGAGGGGATTTCCAACCTCATCCCCAAAGGTGAAGGCGAAACCACGCCCGCTACCAATGGCAAAACGCCTGACCCCTATGAGGGAGTTGAATGGGTCGATGCCAGCAGTATTTTCATTCCCGGGGAGCTGAAAAGCACAAAAGCAATCAGGGGGGAATACAACAAAGAGCTTTATGACAGCTCGACTCGTTTTCAAGGAAAAGAATACAATACAAGATGCTATGACGTATTGGCAACTGCGCTTGATTTTGATAGGATCTTTTCCGCCTCCGTTGTTCCCGAGGCGAACGGTTGGAACCTCTACGAATTACAGGTTGTCGGCCAAAAGTATGAATATCAGGCACATTTTGTTGAGGGTGAAAACGATCTACTGACATTCGTGGTGAATCCTGCTACCGGAAAGACTGTTAAAATTGAAATGTTGGAAGAAGCTGAAAACTATATCATTTTTCAAATTATTTACGAGTCCGGCGAAGCAGAACAAGTAACTCTCCCCAATGAATATCATAATTTGGCAATGATGCATGCTACGGCTATGCTTTTCGCCATCGCGTTTGAGGGTGAATTTGACATTGAGTACTCAAAAGATGTCGTTAAATACCGTTGCAATCCCGAAACCGGTGAGTTCGTTGAGGAATAATCATAAGCTCCCCATCTCTGAAATAAAATGCAGCCGCAGATGATGCCTTGTCTGCGGCTTTTCTTTTTTTGAAAATTCCGAATTTTTCCTCGCTTTTTTTGGATAATTTTCGTCTCTGTCACAAATAATAGCATTACGGGTCAATTACAAGTTGACGAATCGATCACAAGAAAGGTATGCCTCGCCACGCGAGGCAAGGTAATAAATATGAAAGCTACCGGAATTGTTAGAAGAATTGATGACCTCGGACGTGTTGTTATCCCCAAGGAGATCCGTCGCACCATGCGCATTCGCGAGGGGGATCCTCTTGAAATCTACACCGACCGCGAGGGCGAGGTCATTTTTAAAAAGTACTCCCCCATTGGCGAGCTTGCCTCTTTTGCATCGCAATACGCCGAGACCTTGCACAAGACCTGCTCTCTCTCGGTGGTGATCTGCGACCGCGATGCCGTTATCGCCTGCTCGGGTCTCTCTCGCAAGGAGTACGCCGACAAAGCCGTTTCGCAAGAGCTGGAGCAGATCATTGAGAGCCGCTCGCTCTACGTTTGGCACGAGGGCGACACTCCCCTGCCCGTCCTTGCCGACGGCAGCGCACACTATATCAGCTGTGCTATGCCCATTATCAGCGAGGGCGACATTGCCGGTTGCGTGGCATCCGTTTGCGATACCCCCGGCGCTGACCGCCGCGATCTTCCCGCCGCAGAGGTGGAGACCAAGCTCATCCTCACCGCCGCCGGTTTTTTAGGGAGACAACTGGAAGGATAAAAGTAAGGATTTACGGGGAAACCTTTTTTGAAA
>JAZNYU010000128.1:0-7371 GCA_045594605.1 Eubacteriales bacterium | reverse complement strand
GGGAGGTATGTGATGAAAAAAAGCAGACTTTTTTCGCTTGTCCTCGCAGTCCTGCTCGTTCTTCCCCTTTGTTTTCTCGCATCCTGCAAGCCCAAGCCCGAGCACGTCATTCCCAATTGCCACTTTGTTGCAAAGGTGACCGAGGTCAAGGAAGGACAGTTGTTTGTCACCGTCATCAATGCGGGATGGTCATCCCTCAAAGACGGCACACCTGCTTACGTCTCCACCGATTTTGACGGTTACGTCGCGCCTGCCCCAGGTGACTACGTCATTGTGGAATACGACTCCATGGTACAAGAGCTTTATCCCCCGATCGTCCCCAACGTCTTCTCAATTACCAAATGCGATGCCAACGGAATTCCCTTGAAATAATTGCAAAATTGCAGATATTGTTTGAGGTTTGATTATGAAAAACAACACGTTCCGTCTTTTACTCGTTGTCCTGACCCTGTTGCCCCCGCTTTGTCTGGCATCCTGCTCCGCAGCAAAGGATAGCGCAGGAAACCTTTACGCGCCCGAAGCATCCCCCGAATCTCCCGAGGTAGGCATGGGCAGCGACAAGCTGAACTCGACCAATCCCCCCGCCGATATTGAGACCGAGCGCAAGATCATCAAAACCTATGAGCTGAATGCCGAAACCAAGGAGTTTGACGCCACCGTGCAAAGCATTGATGCGCTTGTAAAGGAGTACGGCGGTTATGTGGAGAGCAACTCCGTGACCAACCGCAATTACAACTCTAAAACGGCGAGATATGCATCCTACAAATTCCGCGTTCCTGCCGAGAATGCCGAGGCATTCGTGGGTTCTATTGGCAATACCCTCAACGTCACACGCCAAAGCTCCAATGCCCAGGACGTGAGCGAAAGCTACTACTCGATTGAAGCGACCATGCAGGAATTGCAGATCGAGCGCGATTCCCTGCTCAACATGATGGCATCTCTTGATAACCAAAAGGATTACAACTTCTGGCTCACCGTTCAAACGCGTCTTTCCGAGGTCCGCCAACAGATCGCTCGTCTGCAAGCGCAGCTGAACAACTATGACAGTCGCGTGGAGTTTTCCACCGTAAACCTCTATATCAACGAGGTCGTTTCTTATACCCCCGCCGAGGAGCAACCCTTTGGCACACGCATCGCCAACGCATTTAGCGAGGGCTGGACCGATTTTTGCGATTTTAGCGTAGACTTTGCCGTTTGGTTTGTGGGTGCGCTGCCCTTCCTTGTTCTCTTGACAATCGTGCTCATTCCGGTCATTCTCATCAGTCGCCGCGCAAGAGCAAAAAGAAGAGCAAGAAAGCTTGCCGAAAAGGAATATCTTTTGAAATAAACTGTTTTTAAAATGGACGCCCCCTTGCACAAAAGCGAGGGGGCGTGTTGCGTTTTTGCACGTTTTTGTGCCAATCCTTTTCATTTTTGCTATCCGTTTCTCCTCTTTCCAACATCTTTTGGCGTTTGGGATTGATATTTTTTAGACATTTTTTGAAAAAACCCTTTACTTTTTTCGCTTTTTGTGTTATCATATGGGGTGAGATAGAAACTATCATCTTTTATTTAATTTATACAGGAGGATTTATTTCCAATGGCTATTGAAAGAAGAAAGATTTCAATGGACGGTAACACCGCTGCCGCGCACGTTTCTTACGCGTTTACGGAAGTTGCCGCTATTTACCCGATTACTCCTTCCTCTCCCATGGCAGAAGTAACCGACACCTGGGCTGCTACCGATAAGAATATTTTCGGCGAGCCCGCAAGAAACATCTTCGGTGACACCGTTAAGATGATGGAGATGCAATCTGAGGCAGGTGCAGCAGGTGCCGTTCACGGCTCCTTGGCAGCAGGTGCTCTCACAACCACCTACACCGCATCTCAGGGTCTGCTTCTGATGATCCCCAATATGTATAAGATCGCCGGTGAGCTTCTCCCCTGCGTTATCCACGTTTCCGCTCGTTGCGTAGCATCTCACGCGCTCAACATCTTCGGTGACCACTCCGACGTTTACGCGTGCCGTCAAACCGGTTTTGCTATGATGGCTGAGTCCAACCAACAGGAAATCATGGACCTGGGTGCTGTTGCACACCTCGCTACCATTAAGGGTCGCGTTCCTTTCCTCAACTTCTTCGACGGCTTCCGTACCTCTCACGAGATCCAAAAGATCGAGGCTTGGGACTACAAGGATCTGGAAGAAATGGTTGATAAGGATGCTATCGCTGCATTCCGTGCTCGCGCTCTCAACCCCGAGCACCCTGTTCTCCGCGGCTCTGCCGAGAACGGTGACATCTTCTTCCAACACAGAGAAGCATGCAACCCCTACTACGATGCACTCCCCGCAATCGTTGAGGAATACATGGACAAGGTCAATGCTAAGCTCGGCACTGACTACAAGCTCTTTAACTACTACGGTGCTCCCGATGCTGAAAAGGTTATCATCGCTATGGGTTCCGTTTGTGATGCAATTGAGGAAGTTATCAACTTTAAGCTCGCTCAAGGCGAAAAGGTTGGTCTTGTAAAGGTACGTCTGTACCGTCCCTTCGTTGCAGAAAAGCTCGCAGAGGCTATTCCCGCAACCGTTAAGAAGATCGCAGTTCTTGACAGAACCAAAGAGCCCGGCGCTCTTGGCGATCCCCTCTACCTCGACGTTGTTACCGCTCTTGCTACCACCGGTACCAAGGCAACCATCGTTGGCGGTCGTTACGGTCTGGGTTCCAAGGACACCACTCCCGCTTCTATCTTTGCAGTTTATGCAAACCTGGATAAGGATGAGCCCAAGAACGGCTTTACCATTGGCATCGTAGATGACGTTACCGGTCACTCCCTTGAAGAGACTGCTGTTCCGGATACTGCATCCGCTGACACCATCTCCTGCAAGTTCTGGGGTCTTGGCGGCGACGGTACCGTTGGTGCAAACAAGAACTCCATCAAGATCATTGGTGACCACACCGATAAGTACATTCAAGCGTACTTCCAATACGACTCCAAGAAGACCTCCGGTATCACCATCTCCCACCTGCGCTTTGGTGATAGCCCCATCAAGTCTTCCTACTATATCAACAAGGCAAACTTCGTTGCTTGCCACAACTCCGCATACCTCAAGAAGTATGATATGATCTCCGACGTTAAGCCCGGCGGCACCTTCCTGCTTGACTGCGCTTGGTCTGTTGACGAGCTCGACTCTCACCTGCCCGGTCAGGTTAAGGCGTACATCGCTAACAACAACGTTAAGTTCATCATCATCGACGCTACCACCATTGCTACCAAGCAAATCGGTAACGCAAAAGTTAAGAACACCGTTCTGCAGTCCGCATTCTTCTCTCTCGCTAACATTCTTCCCAAGGATGAAGCTATCGAATACATGAAGAAGGCTGCTTACAAGTCCTACATTAAGAAGGGCCAAGCAATCGTTGACCTCAACTATGCTGCTATCGACGCAGGCGCTGACGCTTACGTTGAAGTAAACGTTCCCGAATCTTGGAAGAACTGCGCTCCCGATGCTCCCAAGGCTGCATTCCAGAGCCCCAGAGCTGACCTTGAAAAGTTCGTTAACAACGTTGTTAACCCCACCAACGCAATGGCAGGCGACAGCCTCCCCGTTTCTGCATTCTCCGAGTATGTTGACGGTACCTTCCCGCAGGGTTCCACCGCATCTGAGAAGCGCGGCGTTGCCGTTTACGTTCCTACCTGGAACCCCGAGGCTTGTATCCAATGTAACTCCTGCGCATTTGTATGTCCTCACGCCTGCATCCGTCCTTTCGCGATGACCGAGGAAGAGGCTGCAAACGCTCCTGCAGCTACCAAGTTCACTGCTAAGCCCGTTATTAAGACCAACTACAAGTTCACAATGGCAATCTCCCCCGCAGACTGCATGGGTTGTACCCTCTGCGTTAAGGCTTGCCCTGTAAACAACAATCCTAAGATGGGCAATCCTCTGGAGATGGTTCTCGCTTCCACCCAAGCAGACCAACAGGCTCCTTGGGACTACGCTGTTGCTAACGTATCCGAAAAGAAGGAACTCATCAACGCAACCGTTAAGGGCAGCCAGTTCAAACAGCCCCTGCTTGAGTTCTCCGGCTCTTGCGCAGGATGTGCTGAGACCTCTTACGCTCGCCTTGTAACCCAGCTGTTCGGCGAGAGAATGTATATCTCCAACGCAACCGGATGCTCCTCCATTTGGGGTGGCTCCGCTCCCGCAACTCCCTACACCGTTAACCGTGAATCCGGCCGCGGTCCCGCTTGGGGCAACTCCCTGTTTGAGGACAACGCAGAGCACGGTCTCGGTATCGCCCTCGGTCAAAAGACCATTCGCGACCGCCTGATGGGCAAGGTTGCAGAGATGGCTGCTTCCGACAAGGCAAGCGCTGAATTCAAGGCTGCTGCAGAGGAATACCTCGCAACCGCTGACGACGGCGAAAAGAACACCGAAGCTACCAAGGCGCTCGTAGTAGAGCTCGAAAAGGCTGCAGCTCAAGGCTGCCCCGTAGCTCCCGCAATCCTTGCTGAAAAGGATTACCTCTCCAAGAAGTCCGTTTGGATCTTTGGTGGTGACGGTTGGGCATACGACATCGGCTTTGGCGGTCTTGACCACGTTCTCGCATCCGGCGAAGACGTAAACGTATTCGTATTCGATACCGAAGTTTACTCCAACACCGGTGGACAGGCATCCAAGGCTTCCCAAATCGGTCAGGTTGCACAGTTCGCAGCTGCAGGTAAGGCAATCGGCAAGAAGAACCTCGCTGAGATCGCTATGTCCTATGGCTACGTTTACGTTGCACAAGTTGCTATGGGCGCTGATATGAACCAGCTCCTCAAGGCTCTTAAGGAAGCAGAAGCTTACCACGGTCCTTCCCTTATCATCGGCTACGCTCCTTGCGAAATGCACGGTATTAAGGGCACCATGCAGAACTGCCAGCTCGAAATGAAGAAGGCTGTTGAGGCAGGTTATTGGCAGATGTTCCGCTATAACCCCACTCTCGAGTCCAACAAGCTCTCCATCGACTCTAAGGCTCCTACCGCTGACTACGTAGAGTTCATTAAGTCCGAGGCTCGTTACGCTCGTCTCGCTCAGTCCTTCCCCGAAAGAGCTGCTGACCTCTTCCAAAAAGCTGAAACCAACGCTAAGGCTAAATATGAAAGACTGCTCA
Source organism: Eubacteriales bacterium (assembly GCA_045594605.1). GTDB lineage: Bacteria > Bacillota > Clostridia > Oscillospirales > CAG-272 > UMGS1865. The sequence goes on along the minus strand of JAZNYU010000128.1, from coordinate 2,236 downwards.
AAATGGGCAAGCTTTATGAATAATAATTTGTAAAGAGATCGTGGGGGAAACTTTTTAAAAGAAGTTTCCCCCACACCCCTTTCAAGAACTTTCGCACAAACAAGGCTAAATAGAGTCGTTAGTTTACAAATGGACAGTCGGCGCGCTCCATAAAGTCGCGCTTTTGCTATCGCGAGCGGCTAGGTAGCGAAGCGGCGCGAGCGTAATGAATGACAGTCCGGTGGACTGTCAGAACGTGAGCGTGACCGAGCCGCAGCGAGACCCACCAAGACCCTATCCGCTAAGAGGGTTCTTGAGTTATAATGTAAAAATTGATAAAAATTCAGCGAGGTGATGGATGTATGAATGCTACCTTTCAAATAAACGGATTGGTGATTGAAACCGAGCGCTTGCTATTGCGTCCGTTTGCGCCTTCGGATCTGTGTGACTTTTATGAATACGCCTCTGTAGAAGGTGTTGGCGAAATGGCAGGCTGGAAGCACCATGAAAGCATTGAAAAATCACAAGAGATTTTGGATGTTTTTATAAAAGAAGACAAAACCTTTGCCATCGTCCTCAAAGAAAATAACAAGGTGATTGGTTCTTTGGGAATTGAAAAATACGGCATGGAGCACGCCTTGACCGAGTTTGACGGCTACATAGGAAGAGAAATCGGCTATGTTTTGAGCAAATCCTATTGGGGAAAAGGTCTTATGCCCGAGGCGGTGCGCGCCGTTATTCGGTATTTGTTTGACGACTTACACTTTGATTTTTTGCTTTGCGGATATTATGATTTTAACATTCAATCAAAAAAAGTGCAAGAAAAATGCGGCTTCAAGCCTTACAGAAAGCTTGTAATGGACACGCGTATGGGAACGGCCGAGCCGGGGGTTTTGAATCTTTTAATAAACCCCGACAAAAACATCTCCTTTGTTTTTTCGCATCCCGAAACGTTGATTTATCAATGATGCAACCCAACGATAAAAACACCCCATCGGTTTTCGATGGGGTGTTTTGTTTGCGATAATCGTTTGCTTTCGGGGCGTCGAGGACGTCGCCCCTACAAATGAACTCTCTTAGCGGATAGGGTTAGTGGTCCCTAGCCGCTAAGAGAGTTGTTTAGAAGCAAAATGAAATTTGGGTTTTCTATTTACTTTCGCGCAGTTGTGTGGTATAATTGGATTGATAAATAAAAATTTGATTTTTCCAATACATCAAAACAAAGAGGAATCTTTATCTTTTCTGCTAAAGAGAAAAGATTTTCGAAAGGAAAAAGATATGAATGTAAACAGAAGAACGATTATTGGAATTTTAGGACTGATAATCATATCTATCGCCATATTTCTTGGTGCATACTATAATTTAATACAACCTAATCATGAAGGCATGATGGATATGTGGGCGATATTGTTGATTTGCATTCCTGCTGGACTATTGATTGTATTTATCATATTAGAGAATATTTTCCCTACAGGTGCACCTGTTAAAAGTAATAAAATAACAGAGCGGATATTGGATATAATTATTGCAATAATGCTTTTTCCAATCGAGATTATCTTTTTTATGTTTTCTTTCCAAAGATACAATGTGAAGAAGCGGTTGAAATTTTTGAAAAAATATGGCTTTGCAGTTGAAACAAATAAAAATGTATACACATATAAATTAGAAAACATTTACATCTTAATTCAACAAGATTATACTTATCAAATCAGTTTCGACTACGGAAATACATATACAAATCTTTATGATTGTAACATCGGTGTAGAACAGGATAGAAATAAAGTTAAAAATGATTTGATAGAATATGAGGGCTCGCATCCGGTAGATAAACAAAGAGGAGATGCAATTGATACATTGGTATCGGCAATTAACTTCTTGAAGAAAAATATTGATGAAATCTTAAACTGCAAAGTGGATAAGTAGTCCGCGATATTACAATGATTCTGAATAAACTCTCTGTCAAATTCCAATTTGCCTATAAAAACACCCCATCGTTTTTTCGATGGGGTGTTTTGTTTGCGATAATCGTTTTTTGGCGGGGCGTCGAGGACGTCGCCCCCTACAAATGTTGTTTTCCCTTTGCGAATGAACTCTCTTAGCGGATAGGGTCTCGGTGGGTCTCGCTGCGGCTCGTTTGGGGCAAAACAATTCTCTTAGCGCGCGGGGTCTTGGTGGTGCCCACGCGCTCGCGATAGCAAAGCGCCCTCTTTTGAGGGCGCTTCTACTGTCTATCCGTATCTTTGACATTCCCTTTTGA
>JAZNYU010000127.1:0-5168 GCA_045594605.1 Eubacteriales bacterium | reverse complement strand
CAAAAGAAAAAGAGCCGTATGGCTCCCGGTGAGATGGAAAGCATTACCCTCAAGTCCTCTGCCTTTGCAGATGCAAAGGATCTCAAATTTGTTTTGGAGGTGCGCTGATATGAAAAGAAATTTGACCTGCATCGTTTGCCCCATCGGCTGCCAATTGAGCGTTACCCTTGAGAATGGCGTCGTTACCGAGGTCACGGGCAACACCTGCCCGCGCGGCAAGCAATATGCCATTGACGAGTGCACCAACCCCGTTCGTACCGTTACCAGCACCGTTCGCACGGTGGGTGGCAGCGTGATCCCCGTGAAGACCGACCGCCCGATCCCCAAGGAGCTGATGTTTGACTGCATGCGCGAGATCGATCGCACAGTTGCAGCTCTGCCCGCACACATCGGTGACGTTGTTATCGAAAACCTTTTGGGCACGGGCGCAAACGTCATCATCACCGCCAATATGGAATAACAGACAACAAAAAGGAAGCCGTTCTTTGGAACGGCTTCCTTTTTTATGATCAGTTCTTTTTCCAGCTACCCGGAGCAAAGAACAAAAGGATCGGGAAAATTTCAAGTCTGCCCGCCAGCATATCAAAGGTAAGAACCAGCTTGGACAGAATATTGAAATTGCCAAAGTGCATCGTCGGTCCTACTGCCTCAAAGCCGGGACCGACATTGTTAAAGCAGGCCAGAACTGCCGAAAAGTTTGTGCCGATACCCGAAAAATTCGGATCAGACGGAAATTGATCGAAGCAAAGAACAACAAAACTGAGGAACAGAATAAGCACGTATGCCGAAAGGTAACCGTTAACACCGGACATAACCTTTTCATCTACGGCACGGCCGTTTACACGTACGACCTCAACGCGGTTGGGGTGAACCATCTGGCGGATATTGCGGCGCAATCCCTTGAACAAAAGCAGAACGCGCGCACACTTCATGCCGCCGCAGGTACTTCCCGCACAGGCACCTGTAATCATTAAAACGGTCAAAATCCCCTTTGAAAAGGTGGGCCACATGTCAAAATCAACCGTAGAAAATCCCGAAGTAGAAATAATACTTGCTACCTGGAATGCTGCATGGCGAAGTCCCTCACCAATAGTATCGTACATTCCGGCAATGTTCCAAGTAATGAGGGCAATACTAATGGCAACAATGCAAAAATACAGTCGTAGTTCCTCATCTCGGATAACCGAGCGGAATTGACCGAGAAGAATGAGATAATAACAGCTAAAGTTGACACCGAAGAGTAGCATGAACACTGTAGTAACGTTTTGAATGTAGGGACTGTAGCCACCAAGGCTATTGGCTTTGACACCGAAGCCACCGGTGCCCGCCGTACCAAACATCGTGCACAACGCTTCAAACCAGTTCATATCCCCCATGATTAGAAATACGAAGTTGAGCACACTGAGAACGAGATAGGTGCTGTAAAGGTAAATTGCCGTTTGACGGAGCTTGGGAACAAGCTTGCCAACTTCAGGCCCCGGGCTCTCTGCGCGGAACAGGTGCATGGTAAAGCCATCACTCTTCTTTCCCCCGGGCACAATCGCCAAAAGGAATACGAGTACACCCATACCACCTACCCAGTGGCTGAAGCTACGCCAATAGAGCATACCTCGCGAAAGTGCTTCTACATCAGCAAGAATAGATGCACCCGTTGTGGTAAAGCCCGAAACGATTTCAAAAAGCGCATCCACAAAGTGCGGAATTTCCCCCGAGATAACAAAGGGCAACGAGCCCACGAGACTCATTAGGATCCAGCTTGCCGCGGTGCAAACAAAGCCTTCCTTTGCAGTCAGGCGGTTGGCGCAATTGCGCGATAAAAGCTTGAGTATGACGTACAGAACTGCCGCAATGCCAATGGTGATGGCAAATGCTATGGCGGCTCTCCTTTGTCCGTCATAAAGACTGATTGCAAGCGCCGGCAGCATAAACACCGCCTCTGCTATGCAGATCAGGGAGAGAAAGCGAGACATCATTTTATAGTTCATAACGGTATCCCCTTACTCAAAAATGTCATTGAGTTCGAGCACAGTGCTCTCACCGTTTACAACAACCACTACGTTGTCTCCCTCTTGGAAGTAATCGTCGCCGCCGGGGATGATGATCTCGTTGCCGCGTGCAATGCAGGCAATGCGAACGTTCTTTTTGATTTTGATCTTTTTCAAAGGATCGTTGCAATGGAAGGTGTCGGGATCGACCAAAAATTCGATCGCCTCGGCTTGTCCGTCTGCAATATGGTGAATGGCAGCGGCTGCACCGTCGCGGTTCTTCATTGCGCGCACGTAGCGCACGATGGTGTTGCAGCACAGCTTACCGGGGGAAACAACACTACCAATAGAAAGCTGGTCGATAAACGCCGAGTTATCCAGTCTGCCAAGACGGGTGATGACCTGCGGCACGCCCAAGCTCTCGGCATAAAGAGAAACGATGACGTTTTGCTCGTCGGTATCGGTCAGGGAAAGGAGTGCATCGGCTTGTGCCAAGCCCTCTTTTTCAAGGAAGGTCAAATTTCCGTCATCACCGTTCACGATTGCCGCACGGGGCAAAAGCTCGCTGAGCTCCAGGCAACGCTGGGAGTCACGCTCAAAGATCGTGATGTCAATAGAACGGCTGTTTTTGAGCTTTTTGGCAAGATAGTAGGACATTGCCCCACCGCCAACCACCATTACGCGGCGTGCCTTGTGCTTAACGATGCCAAGACTTTTGAGCATGATGGCAAGATCATCGGGAGCGGCGGTAACAAAGACGCGGTCGCCCTCACGCAAAACGAATTGACCGTCGGGAATGATCGCCTCACCGTCGCGCAAAACGACGCAAACGAGCACTCTTGTGCGCACGATGCTATCCAGGTGCGTGAGCGCTACGTTGCAAAGGCGACTGCCCTCCTCTACGCGCAATTCTGCCAGCTCGGCACGTCCGCCCATAAAGGACTCACGCGTCAGGAAGCCGGGATATTTGATCAATCTTTCAAGCTCGGTTGCGGCATCCTGCTCGGGGTTAAAGGTCAAGGAAATACCAAATGCATCACGCATGGCGTATGCTTGCTCGAGATATTCGGGATCGCGGATACGCGCGATGGTATGGATGCGCGGATTGAGACTGCGTGCCGTCATGCAGCAAAGCAGGTTGAGCTCGTCACTACCCGTGCAGGCAATGAGGAGCTTGCTCTTTTTGACGCCTGCGCGCTGGAGAGAATCCATAGATGCGCAGTTGCCCTGGATCGCCATAACGTCGTATCGGTTGATGCCGCTCTCAAGCACTTGCGGGTTGGAGTCCATCAGAGTCAGGTCATAGCCTGCCGCACTCAACTCACGTGCCAGGGTTTCTCCAATGTCACCACAACCGCATATCAAAATCTTCATAGTCATAGTCTCCTTTCTAAAGGAATGCTTCTGTAGGAAATGTGTTCTTCTTTAGCGCAGATACTCCACCGCTGAAAGCGCGGCAACCGTTCCGTCGGATACCGCCGTGGTCAACTGACGCACAGTCTTGCGGCAGGCATCACCCGCGGCAAAAACGCCGGGGCAAGAGGTCCTGCAGTCGTTGTCTGTAATAAAGTAACCGTCCCCGTCAAGTGCAACAAGATCTGAGAACGCCGCGTTTTGCGGAAGCTGCCCGATCGCCTCAAAGAGTGCCGCTACCGGCAAATACTGCACCGCGCCCGTTGTGACGTTGCGCAGCGTGAGGGATTGCAAGGCTTCTTCTCCTTCCAGCTCCTCGATCACGGTCTCACCGATAAACTCGATGTTTTCTTTGGCACGCATCTGCTCTGCCAAATTCTTTTCGGCGCGCAATTCATTTCTGCGGTGGATGAGATAAACGCGGGAGCAGTACTCGGAGAGCACCAAGGCATCCTGAACGGCGGTATTGCCGCCGCCAACAACTGCGACCTCGCGGCGACGGAAGAACATTCCGTCACACGTTGCGCAGAAGGAGACGCCGCGCCCGATGAGGGCATCCTCACCTGCAAGCCCCAGCTTGCGGTGCTTCAGTCCCGTTGCAAGAATGACAGCCGAAGCATCATATACCTCTCCATCTGTCAAAAGGGAAAATCCCGCGTCGGTCTTTTCTACCTTTGTGACTGTGGCGTAGACAACTGCAACCCCCAATGCCGTGATCTGCTTGGTCAGTCCGTCGGCAAAGGTGTAGCCGTCCACGTCGGGAAGAGCGGGATAGTTATCAATTTTTCTTGTTGGCAAGATCTGTCCGCCAAGCATTTCTCCTTCAAACAGGACAACGCTTTTGCCTGCCCTCGCCGCATAGAGTGCAGCCGTCATGCCGGCAGGACCGCCACCAACAATGGCAATATCGTATTTCATATTTACCTCTAATATCGTGATTATTTCACACGCATCGCTTTGATGCGCTCGGCATTGGGCGTGACCACGCAGGACCAGTTGGTGTGATAGATAACAAGTCCCGGCTTGCCGCCCGCAGGCTTTTTGACGTTGCGAACAAGGGTGTAGTCGACCTCGACGTTCTCGCCCTCGGCTCCCTTGGAGTAGAAAGCGGCGATCTCGGCAGCCTCGGTAAAGTTCTCGGCAGGGGGATCGTCCCCATTCGTCAGCATGACGGTGTGAGAGCCGGGCATGCCCTTGACGTGGAACCAAAAGTCGTTTTTGCCCGCGACCTTGTGGGTGATATATTCGTTTTGCAGATTGTTCTTGCCGCAAAGCACGCGATAGCCGCCCGAGGTGCGGAACTCGGCAACCGTGGGCGTGGGCATCTTTTTGGCAAGTGCGTAATTCTTCATGCGAGACGCATAGCCCGAGCGGTAGAGCTCCTCGCGGATCTCTGCCAGATCTGCCGCCGTTTCGGCGTGGGTGAGTGCGTCAAAAACCGTGTCGATGTAGCGCAATTCAGCCTCACCAAGGGCAATCTGCTTTGCGAGCTCAATGCGAGCGGTTTTGGATTTGTTGTACTTTTTGTAATAAAGCTGCGCATTTGCCGAGGGAGAAAGACGGTTATTAAGTGCTACGGTACAAGTACCAAAGGTGCCGTCCTCGCGGTAGTCCTCGTAGTCGGTGAGAGTTGCCTCTTTCATGCCGCGCGAGAGCTGATACAGGTTTGCCGTAATGAGGTCGGCATACTTTTTGTATTCCTCTCCCCTCTCGCAATCGGCAAGCTCTCCGCGCTGCAGCTCCATCTTTTTGCGCAAACGCGCATCTGCA
>JAZNYU010000126.1:0-4970 GCA_045594605.1 Eubacteriales bacterium | reverse complement strand
TGCCATTGCACCGCGTGCACGCATTGCGGTAAACGCTGCGTGGCCGGGAGTGTCGAGGAAGGTGATGTCACGGCCGCCCGCCTTAACGCGGTAAGCACCGATGTGCTGGGTAATGCCGCCTGCCTCGCCTGCGGTGACGTTGGTGTTACGGATAGCATCGAGAATAGAGGTCTTACCGTGGTCAACGTGACCCATAACGCAAACAACGGGTGCGCGCTCCTGGAGCTGCTCGTCGGTGTCAACTGCGTCATCAAACAGACGTTCCTCAATGCTGACGACTACCTCGGGGGTAGCTTCAATGCCGAACTCATCTGCTACGAGTGCGGCAGTATCAAAGTCGATGACCTGGTTGATGGTTGCCATCATGCCCATGAGCATCAGCTTCTTAACGACCTCACCTGCTGTTACGTGGAGCTTGGATGCGAGTTGACCGACTACGATCTCCTCGGGGAGTTCAACAGAGGTGGGCTTGTAATTAACGGGTTGTTGAACGGCAGGTGCTGCGCCCTTGCGTCCCTTATCCTTTTTGTTGTTCTTGTTGCCCTTGCCAAATGTGTTTTGGCCGCCACCTTGTGCGTTGTTTTGCTTTTTGAGCTTTTGGTTGCCGCCTGCAAGGTTTTGGTCGCGGTCGGATACGAAGTTATCCAAACGCTCGTCGTATTTGGAGAGGTCAACGGTAGAGGTGTGGGTATCGATTACACGGGGACCCTTGCGCGTTCCATCAGGGTTAATGTTGGTGGATGCGCCGCGCACAATGGGTTGCGCCTTGAAGGTATCCTTGGGTGTGCTTTGAACGAAATCGCCCTTGTCGCGGTCAAATCCACCGCGTCCGCGATCGTTGTTCTTGTTAAAGCTACCGCGATCCTTCTTTTGACCGAAGTCATTACCTCCCTGTGCAGGACGGCCGCCAAAGCCCTCGGGGCGCTTTGTGCCACCAAAGGAAGGTGCGGTTTGTGCTGCGCGTTGCGCTGCTGCAGGACGTGCAGGAGCGACGGGCGGTTGCTTTACGTTAATACCGGCGGCACTGTTTTGCTGCGGACGGAAGGGGTTGCCGGTGTAGGGTTGACGTGCCGCGGGACGTGCTGCGGGTGCGGCATCCTTTGTGGGAGTGGTGGGAGCAGCGGGCGCCTTGGGAGCGGGCTTTTCCTCTTTCTTTTCTTCTGCCTTCTTCTCTGTTACGTTCTGCGGACGAACAGCAGGAGCTTCTTCCTTTGCCTTGGGTGCCTGTGCAGCCTCGGTCTTGGGGGCAGCTGCCTTCTTCTCGGCAGGCTTTTCTGCCTTTTCTGCCTTTTGAGGCTTTTCGGGCTTTTGTTCTGCCACGGGCTTTTCAACCTTTTCGGCAGGCTTTTCGGCCTTTTCTACCTTTTCAGCCTTTTTGATTTTGGAGGGAATATAGGTTACTCCATCCAAATAACTGCCGATGTCGGTGATCTGGTTTGCCTGTGTCAGAGACTCAAACAAAATATCAAATTCCAACGGTTCGAGCGCCTTTTGGGTAGTCTTTGCCTCAATTCCGTTTTGAGCGAGCAGCTCTACAAGGTCCTTGCTCTTCATTCCCAAGTCTTTTGCAAGCTTGGTGATCTTAAATTGTTGATTGATAGTAGAAGCCATATTTCCTCCTGATCCTTTGCGCGGCCGCAGCGCCGTGCGAAATCATAAAATTTCGAGCTTGACCCCGCAGAGGTCAATTCTCGTGCTTATCGTTTTCTGTATTCTTTGGTAGCTTGGAGAGCACCAGCTGACAAAGGCTTTGATCGGTAACCGCCAGAGCCGCAAGTCTGCCGCTCTTGCCCACCGCACCCGAGAGGGTGTCACCGTCGATTGCCAACTCGTAGAGCGGTACGCCGTAAAAGGCGCAACGGTCAAGGAGTCGCTTGGCGGAGTTGGGAGCGTTGTCGGCGGCGGCAAAGACCGCCATCACCTTTTGTTTTTTGAGTGCCTCGCAGACCATGGGTACACCATAGACCAGCTTGCCTGCCTTGGCACAAAGCCCCAGGGCAAACAGCAACGCGCGATTTTCGTCACTCTTCATTGCTTTCCAATTCCTGTTCCATAGCATCGTACACCTCATCCGGAATGGTGCATTCCAGATCCTTGTCGATCCTGTGGCTCTTGCGTGCCTTCCTCAGGCACTTAACGTCACGGCAGATATAAGCGCCGCGTCCGGATTTCTTTCCCTTGAAGTCCAGCGAAACGCCGCCCTCGGGATCGCGTACCACGCGCAAAAGCTCTGCCTTGGGTTTATGTTCATTGCATCCCACGCAGCGACGCATGGGAATCTTTTTTACCTTTTTTTCCATTGTGATCAGTCTTCGTAATCGCTGGACTTGATGTCGATCTTGCAGCCGGTCAGACGTGCGGCAAGACGTGCATTTTGTCCTTCCTTACCAATTGCCAGGGAGAGCTGATCGGGAGCGACGCGCACGCGGCAAGCTCTCTCACCTGTCATGGTGACCGAGATGACCTCGGCGGGAGCGAGTGCGTTTGCAACGTAGTCCTCAATTCTCTCATCGTAGTGAACGATGTCGATCTTCTCGCCGCAAAGCTCGTTGATGATGCTGTTCAGACGCACACCTCTGTTACCGATGCAAGCGCCTACGGGCTCAACGTCCTCGTCTCTGGAGTAAACGGAGATCTTGGTGCGGGAGCCTGCCTCACGGGCAACGCCCTTGACGATAACGATACCGTCGGCGATCTCGGGGATCTCTAATTCAAACAGACGGCGAACCAGACCTGCGTGTGCACGGGAGAGCGTAACAACGGGGCCGCGAGCCTCTTTGTTGACTTCCATAACGAAGACCTTGATCTTGTCGCCTACCATAAACTCCTCGCCGGGGATCTGCTCGGAGCGCAGGAGAACGGCGCGGCTGGTGTCGGTTTCGAGAAGAACGTTACCGGTCTCGCGGTCAACCTTGCTGACCGTTGCGGTAATGATCTCTTCGTGCTTGTTTTCGTACGCCTCTTGCATAGCAAGACGCTCGCCCTCACGAATGCCCTGAATGATGACCGACTTTGCAGCAGCGGCACTCAGGCGGCGGAAGTTCTTGGTTTTGACCTCGGTCTCTACAACCGAACCCAGAACGTACTTTTTGGCAATGCACTTTGCGTCGGAAAGAGAGATCTGCGTTTCGGGGTTTTCAACCACCTCAACAACCTCTTTTTGCTGATATACTCTGACATCCTTTTTGTTGGGATCGATCAAAATACGAACGTTGGTATTGTTGCCATATTCCTTTTTGTATGCGGAAATGAGAGCAGCCTCGATCTTTTCGATCATGTATGCGGCGGGAACGCCTCTTTCCTTTTCCAACAAATCAAGGGCAGTAAAAAATTCAGTATTCATTGCTATATCCTTTCTCTATATATGCCGTGTGACGTTCTGTCAGTCAAATTGAAAACGTGTTTTGAGTGTTGCGACGGATGCGCGAGGGAATGCCAACGGTTCTTCCTTGCCGTCAACTGCCAGCAGGATGTCGCCTGTCTCGTTCAGTCCCGCAAGCTTGCCAAGATAGCTCTTGGCACCGTTCAGGGGTGCATAAAGGCGAACCTCAACGTCCCAATCCTCGCAGGCTTCGATCTGCCAATCCTCTTTAAGCTCTCTCTCAATTCCGGGAGAGGAGACCTCAAGGTGATAAGCCTCGTCGATGGGATCGGCTTCGTCCAAAAGCGGATCGATCGCACGGTGCATTTTTTCGCAATCGTCGATGGTAATGCCCTCTTCGCTGTCAATGGTGATGCGCAGATACATATCCGCACCGACCTTGACGTATTCAACGTCCCAAAGGACGTATCCGAGCTCTTCGGCAAGCGGCTCGGCGATCACGCGGACCGCACCAACCACACCCTTAGCATTCTTTTTCATTTTCTTTTCCTCTTTTTCAAAAAATCCAAAAATTAAGAGCGGGTCTTTCGCGGCCCACTCTCCATGTTTCATATTCTACCGTAAGTAGTATATCACATTTTTGTGCCCTTTGCAACCCTTTTTGTAAAAAAAATCTACATTTTATTAAGTTTTTTTAATAAAAGAAGGCAAAATTTGCGTTTTGTGCGTTTTCTTTGTGCAAAATGATGACCGTTCGACACCGCTCGACGCACTTTTGCATACACTGGCAACAGAGAGGGACGGCGGAAGAATATTCCACCCAAAAACTTTGCCTTTGGCGTTTAGGTACTTCCTTTTGGTGGGAAGAATAGCAATACAAAGGCATAGCAATCAGCCAAACAAAAGAAAGGAAACGTGACAATGAGCGTTAAACGCGGAGATATTTATTATGCCGACCTGAGCCCCGTGATAGGCTCGGAGCAAGGGGGCTTGCGCCCCGTTCTGATCGTGCAAAACGACATCGGCAACCGATACAGCCCCACCGTAATTGCGGCGGCGATTACTTCACGAATGAGCAAGGCAAAGCTCCCAACACACATCGATATTTATGCGGGTGAGGTAGGACTCACCAAGGATTCTGTCATTCTACTCGAGCAGATACGCACATTGGATAAACGCCGCCTGAAGGAGAAAATGGGACACCTTGACGATGCGGTGATGAACCACGTCAACACGGCAATTGCCATCAGCTTTGGACTTGGAACACCCGAAGAGGACCTCGCGGCGCGCGCGATGATGCAACAGATCAGCTACGCGCCCCACCCTGCCCCCACCATGCCTGCGGCAAGTGCAACCACCACCAACCAACCCGCCGCGGCGGTGAATGAGCAGCCAGCGGCGCAAGGGTGAGATCTTTTATAAAAGGCTCATATAGCGGCAACTATCTATAGGCTTCCCCTGGAGGGGAAGCTGTCATCTGCCGTTTGCGGCAGTGACTGATGAGGTGTAGGATGCAACGCGTCCGTTTAGATATCTCGTGTCCTAACGCCATCTTCGATGGCTACACCTCACCCGGCTCGTACCACTCGCCACCTTCCCCTCAAGGGGAACGCTTTTTCATTGTACCTCTAATCAGTAAAAACACCGC
>JAZNYU010000125.1:0-8534 GCA_045594605.1 Eubacteriales bacterium | reverse complement strand
AAGCGCCTCACTCCACAGATCAGGAGCGCGGGAACTCTCGCGTGCGCGTGCGCGACGTCAAAGCCTTCTTGCTTGATCAAATTTCGTATTTTTTGGCGCAAAAACAACCAACGTATGGGGGAATGTGTCCCCAAAGGCATCGATACGTGTGTGATTTTTGAGTCCTTTAATCGTTCGGCGATCGCGCCGCCCGAGGATGCCACCGTCACCTCATGCCCGTCTTTAATAAGCTCCCGAGCAAGCAGAGCGATGTGCGTCTCCGCACCGCCTACGTCGAGCCTGTCTGTCAAAATCAAAATTTTCATCTCTACCCCTCACTTTTTTGTTAGTTTTTCCAAGGCAGGTTGCTTTATGCATTTTGGGCAAGAAGTGCATGGTTTGGCAAAAAGGAAGGCGCGAAAAAAGAAAATCCAAAATATGGTGAAATTGCGTACATAGGTGCGTTTTTGTGCGAAAAAAACCGCACTTCAGGTGATTTTTTTTGGCAAAACGTGTTGACAATCCCAATTTATCGTGTTATAATGATATATAAATATAAAAGCACGCGGCGCGGCGCGCGTACGTAAGGGCATGCCGCAAACGCGAATTTCTTTTATGGAAAGGTGTTATGATATGAAACATCAACAAACTCAGCTTGCAAGCAAGCGCAATTTCATCCGACTCATGGCTCTGGCTGTGATGCTCGTGCTGATGGTTTGTTGCACGGCTCTCTGGGTCAGCGCAGCAAACGAGAGTGTCGTTTTCGACCTCTCCGGTGCAGATTTCGAGCTTAACGAAAAGGGCTATTGGGAAAAGGCATATGACGGCAAGGTTGACCTTGACGGCGTTACCGTTACCGTAAACGGAGCTCCCGCTCAAACGGTTACCGCCAAGCTTAACAATGCCAACGTAATCGACGGCTTCAACGTCCTTACCGTTACTTACGACGGTGAGGTAGCAGAGATCCCCGTAAAGATTACGCCCGTAGAGCTTGATTGGAATGACGGCATCAAGGGTACCACCGAGGTTGATTACGATATCTCGGGCGAGTACATCGGCTCCGTAACCATTCCCGCAGGCGCACTGGATACCGCAAAGGTAGTAACCGGTGAAACGGTTGCAATCGTCAACGGTGACTACAAGGTTTCCTTCAACTTCACCGGTTGCGGCTCCACCACGGCATACGTAAACGTAGCACTCGACAACGGCAACTACACCGTTGCTCCTCTGCTTGTCGACGTTACCGTAGCTCCTGCCAAGATCAACACCGTTACCTGGGGCACCCCCGCTGCAACCTTTGCATACGGTGATGCAGAGCTGCTTAATGTTACAGCGTTTGGCAACGACAACATCCCCATGACTGTTCTGGTTAAGGTTGGCGAAGATTGGCTGACTCTGGCAGAAGCATTTGGCGAGAACGGTCTGGCAGCAGGCACGTATGAGCTGGGCGTAGCTCCCGTAACCTCTTATTACGTTCTGGCTGACGGCGTGACCGTTGAAGAGACCGTTACCATCACCAAGGCTGTTTACAACGTAGTCCTCAAGGACGGCGAATTTGTAGACAACGGCGGACTTTCCAATCCCGATGCAAGCATTGGCTACGGTCTGGTTGTAGAGGGCAAGGACGGCGCGCTCATCCCCGAATGGGTTCTCTCCGCTATCACTTATACTTACACCGATGCTAACGGCAACGTTGTAAAGAAGGTTACCAAGCCCGGCGTTTACACCGTTAAGGCAGTTATGCCCACACTTGACAACGCCGAGGTTAAAATTGAGGATGCTACCGCTACCATGACGGTTATCAGCATCTACAAGGTCGTTGCTACTCCCGATGGCGCTATCGTTATCATCGGCGAGGGTGGCATTCCCACCACCGTTACAGCAAACGTAAGCGTTCCCAAGAAGATCGCACGTGCGGCTCTTCGCGGTCTGGATGCATACAAGGCATACACCCTCACCATCACCGGTGCAGGTGATCAGGTATTCAGCGTTCGTATCCCTGTTTCTCAGGATCTCATCGGCGAAAACCTGCTTCCCCTCACCACCGCTGATCTTTACATCTACAATGCGGCTGAAGGCACCAAAGAGGCTGCTAACACCAAGTACAACGTAACCCTGAGCGAGGATGGTCTTTACTATATTATTGAAGGCTACGTTTCCGCAGGTGAAATCACCTTCCTGATCGCTCCCGAATACGATACACCTTTCTGGGCATCCGCAATCGGTATTACCCTGATCGTTCTGCTTGCTCTCATTCTGGTCATCATCGTTCCTATGTTCATTGGCATGATGCTGATCCGTCTTGAAAGAAGCGGCAGAAATCCCATTATCTCTGTTGAAACCAAGGGCAACGCTCCCGCAGTTCAACCCGTTGTTATTCCCGATAAGATCGGCAGCGCCGATGAGATCGTTGAGAGCGGCTTGAACGATATGGCTGACGCTCTGTTCCAAGAGGTTCCCGCAGAGGAAAACGAATACGACGTTGACGCTACCGAGGCTACTGCCGAGGCTATGGCACAGTTCCAAAAGGAGCTTGCTGAGTTTGACGTTGCCGCATACGAGGCAGCTCAAATGGCAAATGCAGAGGCAATCGCATTTGAATTGGCAGATAAGCTGATTGCCGAGCTGAAGGAGACCGTTCCTGCAGAAAGCGCAGACGTTTCCGACGAGGTTAAGCAAACCGTTGCCGAGCTGATGGCTGAAAACTTCAACGAGTCTGCCGACGCAACCGATGCAATCGCCCTCATCACCGAGGAAGAGGTTGCAGAGGAAGAGGTCGTAGAGGAAGTTGTAGAAGAAGAGCCCGTCGTTGAAGAAGTTGTCGAAGAGGTCGTCGAAGAAGAGGCTTCTCCCGAGGTTGTGGAAGAAGCACCCGTTGAGGAGACCGAAACCGAGACCGAAGAGTCCGACGATGATGACGATAACGATGGCTTTGGCGGATTTGGTTCTATGCCTCTCGATTACATCGATGCAATTGCCGAGGCAGAGCGCTATGCCGAAATGCTCGAGCAAGAGAGCCGCGGTGAGGTTCAACTCGTAACCCGTTACCGTCGCAGCTACCTGTCCCGTCTGGCACAGTCCCAGGGCAGCATTCAGGATTACTACAACGCAATTAAGAATCTCCTGCTCTCCTACAAGGGTGTTAAGAGCCGCATCAGCTGGAACTTTGAGTCCTTCAACGTTGGCAGAACACCTCTTGCTAAGTTCAATGCAAAAACACGTACTCTCTACGTTTACATCGCACTCAGCCCCGAAGAGCTGGCTGACACCAAGTACAACTTCACGGATATGTCCGAAAAGAAGAAGTACGCAGCTGTTCCCGTACTGCTCAAGGTCAAGGGCGACCGCAAGTTCAAGCATGCTCTTGAGCTGATCACCATGCTGTGCGAAGAAAAGCTTCAACTGCCCAAGAAGAAGAACTTCACCGAGGAAGATTACAGAATGCCTTTCAAGACCACCGAAGAGCTGGTTAACGAAGGTATCATCAAAAAGCTGGTTGCAGCTATCCCCCTGACCGCTCCCACCGCAGAAGCTGCAGAGGAAGTCGTTGAGGAAGCTCCCATCGAGGAAGTTGCTGAAGCAGTCGTTGCAGAAGTTGTCGAAGAAGTAGCTGAAGAGGCTGTTGAAGAAGCAGTTGTCGAGGAAGTAGCCGAGGAGGCTGCTGAAGAAGAAGCTACCGAAGAAGCTCCCGTCGAGGAAGAAGTTGTAGAAGAGGACTTCATCGAGGAAGAGCCCGTTGAGGTAGAGCTCGTTGGCGAAACCGTCATCGCAGAGGAAACTCCCGTTGAAGAGACCGCTGCTCCCGAGGTTGTAGAAGAAGCTCCTGTTGAGGAAGCTGTTGTTGAAGAAGCTCCCGTGGTAGATACCACTCCCGAGGAAGATCCCGTAGAGATCGTTCTTGGCGAAGAGGAAGCAACCGAAGAAGAGAAGGTTGAAGAAACCAACGAAAACGCTTAATTCCACGCAATTTTATAAGACGTGTCGCTAAGACACAAGGCGGCGCCGGTAAAAGGGTCAGACTCCATTGAAACTTTTACCGGCGTCTGTTTTTCAAAACTTTCGCATCATTTTGTGCCGCCAAAGGGCGGCGGAATGGAGACTGAAAATGAAAGCTTATCAAATCGTCGCATTGCTTTTGGCATTGTCATTTTGTCTTGGTCTGGCAGCCTGCAATCCTTCCCCAAAGGAAGAACCCACCACGCCCCCCGAGACGACGTCTAATTCTACCGTTCCCACACTGCATTATGCCGCAGAATCGGGCTTCACCGAGAAATTTCTGAAGGCAGATATTGCAAAAGCATTGCAAGCTGCCGAGGGGACTGAGGTTGACGTGAGCGGAACGTACGATCTTTATACACCGGGCAAATACACCGTCACCTACAAATGCGGCAACCAACAAGGGCAGGTATCCGTTTGGGTATACGCCAACTCTGTAAACGTTACCGTTGACGGTCAGCCTTATGACGGGGAAGCCGTTCACCTCAATTACAAAAAGGCAGAGGCATCTCAAAACTTTATGGACGGCGTAGCCATTTTTGATTGTTTTGGCAACGCGCTCACCTTTACCAAGGGAGAGCGTTCCATGAATTTTGAAGGCAAAGACGGCCTTTACGTGGTCTATTACAAAGCCACCGACGCCGCAGGACAAACCTTCAACGTTCGCGTGCTTTATGACGTTACTTATGAGCACTACATCTCCGTAGCAAACGGTGCCGCACTCACCTTTGAGGAGAGCGCGACCTTTGCCGCCGATTTTGACGGTGCCACCGACGTCTGGCTCGAGGATGCCAACGGTAAGATCGATGCCGCACTCTATGAGATTCAAGAGGGCGCTATCGTTTTGAAGAATGCGTATTACCAAGAGATGGTTGGCAAAACGTCTGCCATCAAGGTATGCTCCGAGAATGGCACTACCTATTTCTATATCACGGTATATGACCGTGCAGGGTATGAAGAATATCTCAAGCACCGTCTCGAGTCGCTGATCTCCTATCAGTCTCTCTACGCAAACTTCGAGTGGACCGATGAAGCCCCCGCGGGCATCGAATTTGATTACGGTTACCACTACACCAAAAAAGCAGGTCCTGCGGTCGCGCAAACGGCACTCGTTTTCCATACACTTGGCAAATACGGTACGCTTTCCTTTGACCTTTACGTCAAGGATTCTTACAACGCTGCCGGCAACAAGGATATGGAGCTCCAGATCGTAGGCGGTTCCAAATTTGTATCCGTTGTGGATGCCGACGGAAAGTCGCTCCCCATTGTGGATAAAAACGATAAGCCTCACGTTGTTCTTACAACGGGAAAAACCTATCACGTGGTTTTGGATATCAACGAGGCACTCCTTCCCAAGCTTTACATCTGGGGCGGCAGAACCGTTGATCTGTACTACTACAACTTTGAGCTTGGCGAGCCCGCTTACACCTACTTGATCAACGATGCACACAAGAGCATTGTTTGCTACAAGGGTGAAGAGGAATATGGCTACTTTGCCTGGCCCACCGTCACACGGTTGGATGGCAACCGCCTGATGGCTGTTTCCTCCGGTATGCGCCGCGCGCATATCGATATTGAAGGCAAGGTGGTCGGTTGGTTCTCCGAGGACGAGGGAAAAACATGGAGTGAGCCTATCGTTCTGGCAGACACCCTGCTTGACGACCGCGATGCAGGTGTTGTTTATTGGAACGGCAAGATCATCGTTTCCTGGTTCTGCGCATCCAAGGTCTACTACATCAACAACAACGCAGGCGCATACGGCGCTTGGGCAGAGGGTATTGACGACGAATACGACACCCGCTATATGGGTGGCAACTACATCATCAGCGAGGATGGCGGCAAGACCTGGAGCGATATTTACAGTATGCCCGAGGGCATGTTTACGCCGCACGGTCTGATCGTTAATCCCGACGGTGGCTTGACCTCTGTCGGCTACCTCAAATATGACAAGGTCAACAAAAAGTGGGGCAGCGGCATTGCCGTCAGAACCACCGACGGAACCCTGACCGAGGATGGCTTTGTCTGGTCCGACGCGATCGTCATTGCCGACCCCGCAACGCAATACTCCTGGGATTTCCAAGAGCCCTACGGCATCTATAATGATGATGGTGTTCTGATCGTTGTGATGCGTGCCGATGAAGGCTTGTATCAATGCGAGCTTTATCCCAACACAACCGAGTTTACCGCTTGGCGCAAGATCGCAATGGTGCAAGAAGCACCCGCGCATATGTTCCGCCACAGCAGCGGCGTTCTGGTAATGACCTACGGCTACCGCGGCATCTATTACGATAACAGCAACTACGGCGGCAAGGCTTACGCCCCCAACAAAAACAATGACGTCATGGGTATTCGCGCAAGAGTCAGCTACAATGGCGGCATGACGTGGTCCACCGAGTATATCCTTACCACCGACGGCGAGATCACCGACCTCGGTTACAGCTCCTCCGTTGAGCTTTCCGACGGCAAGATCCTGACCGTGTTCTACCAAAGAGGTGAGTTTGAAACCAAAGCATCCATTTATCAGGTGATTTGGGAGCTCCCCGAAAGATACGAGGGCGAGGTCACCCTGACCTTTGTTGGCGGTGAGGCAATGAACGGTAAGACCGATAACGGCGACGGACTCTTTATTACAAGCGTCACGGGCAACGTAGGCGAGACAATCACTCTTCCCGAGGATCCCAAAAAGACGGGATACACCTTTGCGGGCTGGTGCCTCGATTATGCGGGAACCATGCCGTTCACAGGCGAGACCTTTGAAAAGAGTCTCACTCTGTACGCAAAGTGGACAAAGAACTGATCCTTGATCAAACCAATAAGAGAGGCAAGTATTCTTGCCTCTCTGTTTTTTTATCCTTTTTTCAAAAAGGTATTTACAAAAAGCGTCAAATTGTGTATAATAATAAGTAGAGATTATCCACGGAGGGTTTTTATGAAAAAACAAAACCTACTTCGCCGTGTGGCGGGAGGCATTCAGGCGGCAGAACGCTCGGTTGCCCGCGCCATTGATAGCACGCAAAAGGAATTCAAGGAGACCGTTCAGGCGGTGCGCGAGCGTGACCCGGCTGCGCGAAGCACGGCAGAGATCCTGCTTTTGTATTCGGGCGTTCACGCCATTATGGCACACCGTTTGGCGCACAACCTGCAAAAAAACAAGCATTATTTTGCCGCACGTGCCGTCAGCCAAACGGCAAGGCATCTTACGGGCATCGAAATTCACCCCGGTGCCACCATTGGCAAAAACTTTTTCATCGACCACGGCTCGGGCGTTGTCATCGGTGAGACCACCGAGATCGGCGACAACTGCACGCTCTATCAGGGCGTAACGCTTGGCGGTACGGGTAAGGACGTTGGCAAACGTCACCCCACGCTTGGCAACAACGTTATGGTTGGCGCGGGTGCCAAGGTGCTTGGTCCTCTCAAGGTAGGGGACAACAGCAAGATCGCGGCAAACGCAGTCGTTCTTCACGAGGTTCCCGAAAACTGCACCGCAGTCGGCATCCCCGCAAAGGTCGTGCGCCGCGGCGGCGTCAAGATCCAGAACGAGCAGCTTGACCACGTCCACATCCCCGACCCCGTAGCGCAGGAATTCGCACGCATGGAGCGCACCATTGAAGAGCTGCGCGCCGAGATAGCAGACCTCAAGGAAAAGCAGAAATAAAGGAGTAAAAAAGATGGAGACAAAACGCGGAAGATTTATCGTGTTTGAAGGAATAGACGGTGCAGGAAAAACCACGCAGATCGAGCTTTTGGCAAAGCACTTGCGTGCGTGCGGCAGAGCGGTCTACTGCACGGCAGAGCCCACCGAGTCGGTCAGCGGCGGATTGTTGCGCGATGCATTGTCGGGTGTAACTCGCCGCACGGTGTGCGAAATGGCGGCAATGTTCGTCTTTGACCGCATCCATCACAACGTCAATCCCGTCAACGGTATTCAAAAAATGCTTGCCGATGGCTTCGATGTTATTTGCGACCGTTACTACTATTCTTCCATGGCGTATCAAGGCAGCGGAACCGATCCCGAGTGGGTAGGGAACATGAACCTTGGTTGCCCCGAAATCCTGCGTCCCGACGTTTGCATCTTCCTTGACCTTACCCCCGCACAGAGCATGGAGCGCATCAACCGCGGACGCGCTACGCAAGAGATCTATGAAAACGAAGAAAAGCTCACACAGGTGCGCAATCAGTTCTATTGCGTGTTTGAGCAGCTGCGCGAGCGCGACAACGTTCAAATTGTGGATGCCTACCGTTCGGTAGAGGAGATCCACAACGATATTGTAAAATTGGCAGATCAAATTTAAAAAATATAAAAATTTTATAAAGGAAAGGAAAACCGTTATGAAATCTGTAAAAGCACAAAACACCACCACCTTTGTTGCAGGCCTGCTTTGCGCAGCAACCGTCGTTGCCATTCCGTTTCTCAAGGTTGTATACTACATCAAAAAGTGATGATCAAAAAGAAAAAAGGACGAGATCTTCTCGTCCTTTTTTCTTTACTTTGTTAGATTTTAATATTGACGTCCCCAAATTACCATGTGCTTGGCAGGCTTGCCGCAGCAAACGCA
>JAZNYU010000124.1:0-8137 GCA_045594605.1 Eubacteriales bacterium | reverse complement strand
ACGGGCAGGGTCTCGGTGGGTCTCGCTGCGGCTCGGTCACGCTCACGTTCTGACAGTTCACCGAACTGTCATTCATTTCATTCGCGTCGCTTCGCTACCTTCCCGTTTGCGGTAGCAAAGCGCCCTCAAAAGAGGGCGCTTCTACTGTCTATCCGTAGCTTTGGAGTTCCCTTTTGATATTTTTGTGCGAGAGTTTTTGGGAAGGGGGTGTGGGGGAACCCATTTCTCAAAAAGGGTTCCTCCACATCGCGTCCTTCTTACTTATCAAACAAATAATCAACCTTGCCCGAGAGGAGAGCCACAACGCCGCGGTAGATGACGTCGGGGCGGTCACGGAAGGTCTTGCGCATTTGGTGTGCGCGGTATTCGGAATCGACGTTGATTTTGGTCTCAAAGATGGTTTTGTCCTTCTCCTTGAGGGTAAACACAACGTCAAAGGTGTTGTCGGCGCGGCGCTCGGTAAAGCAATCAACGCTGACACCGCGGCGCTGAAAATCAAGATAGCGCAACGCGTAGGTCATGCTTTGGTCGAGGACTGCGGGCAGAATGTCGGAGCGGAGCTGTTCGGCAACGATGGTGCCCTTGCGGGTAACGGAGTAAAGCGCTTCTCCGCGCTCATCCTTGCCGTCCTCAACAATGAGTCCGCCATCAAGCATTTCGTGAAAAGCCATGGCAAAATCGAGATACATAACGTAGTCGTTTTGCATAACAATATCGTTGATGGTGACAAAGCTGAGCGGATAATTGATGTTTCGCATGAGATACAAAACAAAAATTTTCACGTTGCTCATGCCGCCAATGGGTGATGTAGGCATAAATTCTTCCCCCTTTCAGGGCTGTTTTCAGTCAAAAACGTTCTTTCTAACAAAGTATAGCATATTTTTTTGTTTTTTTCAATAGTTTTGTTTGCATTTTGCAAGATTTTGTGTTATGATATAAGGTGATATATCATTTTTGTCGTCCACAGGGACGATTTCCCCCGAAAGGAGCCTACCTATGTTACACATTGCACTCCTTGGTTTTGGCGTTGTTGGAAGCGGAACCGCAGAGGTCATTCTTCAAAACCAAAAACAGGTTGCCGCCTACTGCGGCGACGAGGTCAACGTAAAATATATTCTCGATCTGCGCGACTTCCCCGATCACCCCTTGGGAGATCGCGTGGTGCATGACATTCAGGTCATTCTCGACGACCCCGAGGTCGTTTTGGTTGCCGAAATGATGGGCGGTGCGCATCCTGCGTACGAGTTCACCTCTGCTTCTCTTGCGGCAGGCAAGCACGTTGTCACCTCTAACAAAGAGGTAGTTGCTACCTTTGGCGCTCAGCTTTTGGATCTGGCACGGGAGCATCACGTCTCTTACCTGTTTGAAGCAAGCGTTGGCGGCGGTATTCCGATCATCCGCCCAATGCAGACCGACCTTGCCTCCAATGAGATCCTCTCGGTCAGCGGCATTCTCAACGGCACCACCAACTTTATTTTGACAAAAATGAAAAACGAGGGCGCGGCATTTGCCGATATGCTCAAGCTGGCGCAGCAAAAAGGATATGCCGAGGCTAACCCCACCGCCGATGTGGAAGGTCTTGACGCCGCGCGCAAGATCGTCATTCTTGCCGCTCTTGCCTTTGGCAAGCTGCTGGATCCCAATAAGATCTCGACAACCGGCATTACGGGCATTACCGAGGAGCATACCGCGCTTGCAGATAAGCTCGGCGGTGCCATCAAGCTCATCGGTCACACAGAGCGCGTGGACGGTCGCGTACTGGCACTCGTGTCTCCCTTCCTTGTGCTCCCCACCAACCCCATCTGCCACGTGGATGACGTTTACAACGGCATTTTGGTAAACTCCAATATGCTCGGGCGCGCACTTTTCTACGGAGCGGGCGCGGGCAAGCTCCCCACCGCAAGCGCAGTTGTGGCGGACATTCTCGACATTCTCTCGGGGCGTTCCACCGATCGCCGTCTGCCCCATTGGCAGGTTGCAGAAGAGGATGACATTGCCGATGTCGCGTCTCTTTCTTGCCGCCGCGTTTACGTGTTTGAGGGTTGCCCCAGATGCGAAGCGAAAGCCAAGACCGCTCTTGCAAGCGAGGATAGCGTATGGATCTGCGACGGTAAATTTGCCGTCATCAGTTCCAAGATGAGTGCCACCGATGCCGATACCGCCATCACCGCAACAGGACTTTCCCCTATCCTTTCCCTTCCCGTTTTGGATTGATTTTATAAATAGGATAAGAAAAAATCAGCGAGCCGCACCGCGGCTCGCTTTTTTGTTTATTTTTTTGTCACAAAAAATCGAAAAAAGGCTTTACAAATCGGCTCTTTTGTGGTATACTTGATGGCAGTAAGTTCATCGGAGGTATTTTCGGGTTTCCCCACGCTTCAGTTCGCAAGTCCTGCCATAAGCGACCTTTCCTCGGTGGGCTCTTTTTTTGCGATTTGAACGGGAACCGAGTGCTGCGAGGCTTCAAATTTAAGGAGGAGAAAGAAAATGAAACTCATCTACAACGTCAACGACAAACCCAAGTTCACACAAGTGCTCATCTTTGCCTTCCAACAGCTGCTTGCGATTATGGCTGCAACCATTGTTGTTCCTGTTATCGTAGGCCACGGAATGTCGCAAACCGCCGCTCTGTTTGGTGCGGGCGTGGGTACTCTCGTTTATCTGCTTTTCACAAAATTCAAGAGCCCTGTATTCCTTGGCTCTTCCTTTGCGTTCCTTGGCCCTATGGCTGCTGCATTTGCAGGCGCAACCTCTACCGCTGCAGGCTACGTTGGCTTGATCATTGGTGCCATTATGGCAGGTCTTGTTTACGTTGTGATTGCTCTCGTCATTAAATTTGTAGGCGTTCAGTGGATCAACAAGCTGATGCCCACCGTTGTTATCGGCCCCACAGTTGCCCTGATCGGTCTTTCGCTGGCAGGCGCCGCTGTTAACGATCTGAACACCGCTCCCGCAGGCGGCTCTCACTACGTTGCTATCATTTGCGGTCTTGTTACCCTTGCAGTTGTAATGCTCTGCTCTGTATTTGGCAAAAAGACATTCAAGATGATCCCCTTCATCATCGGTATCCTTGCAGGCTACCTCACTGCAACCGTTTTCACCCTGATTGGTATGGCAAGCGGCAACGACGCCCTGCTCGTTATCGACTTTAGCGCATTTGCAAACATGAAGTGGGTTCCCGACTTCACCTTTGTAACCGCATTTAAGGGTTTTGCTGACATCGATGCTTCTTATATCGCAACCATTGCAGTTGCCTACGTTCCCGTTGCATTCGTTGTTTTTGCAGAACACGTTGCCGACCACAAAAACCTCTCCTCTATTATTGAGTCTGACCTTCTCGAAGAGCCCGGTCTGCATCGCACCCTGCTTGGTGACGGCGTAGGCTCTATGGCAGGCGCATTCTTTGGTGGCTGCCCCAACACCACCTACGGTGAGTCGGTTGGTTGCGTTGCAATTTCGGGCAACGCATCGGTTGTCACTATTCTCACAACCGCTATTATGGCAATCGTTATCTCCTTCTTTGCTCCCTTTGCAGCATTCCTTTCCACCATTCCCAACTGCGTAATGGGTGGCGTTTGTATCGCTCTGTACGGCTTTATTGCCGTTTCCGGTCTTAAGATGATCCAACAGGTTGACCTTGGCGACAACAGAAACCTCTTTGTTGTTTCCGCAATCCTCATCCCCGGCATTGGCGGTCTTTCCCTCACGTTTGGAAAGGTCACGATCACAACCATCGCTTGCGCGCTTATTCTTGGTATTCTCGCAAACACCATGCTTTCCAGAAAAAGCAAAAAGGATGCCGAATAATTAACAAAATATTTGAGCCGAACACCACGCGTGTTCGGCTCTTTTTTATCTGTAATTAAGGAAATTTTGCAATCTCTTGACACAAAACCAAGATTGTGATATAATGAATGCATCAACAAAAGAGGAGATTTTAGTATGACCAGAAAAAATATATTCAGTGTCAATTTGGATGACGAGAGTGTAATCGACAACGAAGAATTTGTGTTGCGCCGCGAAAACGCCGAGCTTTCGGCAAAGCGAGAGCAGTTGAGCGAGGAGCTTTCCAAAGCCCTGCACAAAACTGTGAAAAAGTCGCTTTTGCGCATGCTCCCCACCTTCCTTGGTTGCGGTCTTGGTGTTCTTCTTGGCTCTATTGCATTTGAGATTTTAGAGGCAAAGGAAAAATTCCCTGTCGCCCTTGGGATCGTAGCAGGGGTTTTGTTTGTTGCAGGCATCGTTTATGCCGTGATTAATGGCAAGCGTGAAAAGGCAAACGAGGACAAACCCGATGAGGGCATGGAAGAGCTGGACAAGGCATATGCGACATTCAATGAACAGGTCAAGCGTGAGTTGAACATCCCCGAGGATGCGCCCCAGGTAGACATTCTGACACATATGTACTCCACCGATGACAAGGCAAAGAAAACCGTTTATAGCGGAGACACCGCAAACGTGTTCATCGAAGACGGCAAGCTTTGTTTTTGGTATGGCGAGGCGGTTGTCGGCTTCCCTATGAGTGAGATCGAAGCGTTGGTAAAGGTCAATGACCCCATCACCTTTGACGCATGGATGCCCGATGATCCCCACGATAGCCTCAAATACGCGCAATACGGCATTGAAAAGAAAGAGGTTGACTACGAGGAGGAATACACCATGACGGGCTACTACTCCCTGCGCTTTGCGCACGAGGGTGAACCCTTTGAGCTCATCTTCCCCCTCTTTGATGCAGAAAAACTCTTAAAACTTTTGGATCGCGAGATTGTTGAGGAATAAAATGAAAAAGAAAGTCCCGAAAAGGGACTTTCTTTTTTATTCCTCGCGCAAAACAAAGTTGAGGGCATTTTGTATGTGAAGATCCCACCACTTCCAGGAGTGGTTCCCCTCGCTTTCTTGAAACACGTGAGGGATAGCAAGACTTGTAAGGTGTTGATCAAACAAACGGTTCATTTCAATCAAGAAATCCTCAAGTCCGCACCACAGGTAAAGCTTTGGGAAAGGCTTGCCTTCTGCTTTGTTTTTCTCGGCAAGTGCAAACAGATCGTGCTCGCTGCCTGCAAGCTCCAACGCTTTGTCGATGTCAAAGCCAAAAATACTGCGCCATTCGTTCAAGTTGTAATCCCTTCCCACTCTGGTAACGTCAAACGCGCCCGAAAGAGAGATGCAAGCGCCGTACTGCTCAGGGCAAGAGAGTGCCAGCTTGACAGCACCGTAGCCGCCCATAGAAAGTCCGCCAACCATGTTGTCCTCGCGTTCCCCGCTCATTCCCTTGAACAGTCCGCGACAGACCTCGGGAAGCTCCTTTGCAACAAAATTGAAGTAGTTTGCATCGTAGGCGGTGTTGGTGTACCAGCTTCGATCCACGTTTGGCATAACGACGGCAATGCCAAGCTCGTTGGCGTAACGCTCAATAGAACTGTATCGCATCCACGCCGAATGATCATCGGTCAGTCCGTGCAAAAGCCAAAGCGTCTTATAGGACTGCTTCGTGTCCCTGATCTGCTCGGGAATAATAACGTTTACCCGAACCTGTCTGCCCAGCTCTCGCGAGTGAAAATTCATTTCCAAAAACATTTTGGAGTCTCCTTTCGAATTAAATCTTTTCGGTTCTGCCAACCTTGGCATCGGGGGAGATTTCAACCGTTTCGCTATATTGAACCAAGTCAATGTTGCAGCCGCGCTCAATGGCAACGATGCGCCCCGTTACGCGAGGACACGCAACGCCTTCCAATGCGATCTCGTCGCCCTCGATCGAGGTAGCTACCGACACACCTGCACCCGCACGTCTTGCAAGAGCGGAAAACAGAGGGAGCTTTGTAATCGGCTTGGCTGCGTTTTTGGGGAAAATAACGATCTTGCTACCACCAATGCTGCCGATCTCCATGCCTCGTTCAAACTCGATTTCAATGTCCTCGGCATTGAGGAGTCCACTGCAATTGAGGATGCCCCTTACCTTAACCTTTTCCCCTTCTACGTCGCCACCGACGTTGAGGGCGCCCGCAATAGAGAGCAAATTGCCCTTGACGCTCCCCTTGCATTTCGCGCTTCCCGCGCAGGAAAGCTTATCATTGGCAACAAGGTCGCCACCGCAGGAGAATGACCCCGAGACACCGACGTAGTCTGCTTTTACGTCACCCGAGAACGAGGATGCACCCGACACCTTAAAGGTATCTGTGCACTCAATGCTCTCACCGTGACTTGCACCCGAGGAAGAAAACGTCTCACAGCGCACCTTGCCCACAAGGCGTCCGCTACCGCTGACCGATACGTGGTTATATTCCCCTGCGGGAACAGTTCCGCTCCCCGAAATTCTCATATCCATATTCTTACTCATTGTTTGCCTCCCAAAATTTCGTTTGTAATATCTCGCTGTGTTCCCTCGCCGTCATCGATCACGATCGATTTGATGTCACTCAAATAAAAGGTTTTGCACCCAAAAGCCGTATCCAACACGATGGTTGCGTTCTTTTTGGATTCGCTCGAAAACTGCTTTGAAAGCTCCTCAAGCGAGGTTTCGTCCTTTTGCTTTTGAATCAGCTCCATCCGCTCGCAGATCAGCTGACGCGGAAAGAAGGTCTCCTGCCCCGTTACCGTCGACTTTTTAATAAACCAATCCTCGGGGATAAGTCCTTTTCGCTTCCACCGATAGAGTGCACCGTAGGATATTTTGTAAAGCTCCAAAAGCTCTTTTTTAGAGATCAATTCTTGTTCCAAGCAATCCCCTCTCCTTTCTGCGTAACATTGTTACGATGCTATTATAGCATAACATTGTTACGCTGTCAAGAGGTTTTGCAATTTTTTTTGAAAAACAGAAAAAGAAGGCAATCGCAAACGCGATTGCCTTTGAGGTTTCCCCTCTCAAACGTGCTTTTTAAAATTTCCGAAGACCTCGTTGACCTTTTCAAAGCTGGCAAAGGTGTCGGGGTAGCTTTTGAGGATCTTCATCATCTCGCCGATCTGGCGTTTGTGAATGATGCAAACCAGCATATATCGGTCGGTATCCGAATACATTCCGTGAACCAAAACCTCGGTCACGCCGCGGTGCAGGCGCGTCATCAGCTCCTCGGAGATCTCTGTGGGGTGGGTGGTGATGATCTCAAATTTGTATCCGCTTTTAATGCCGCTGAGTCCGCGATCGACAATGACGTTGGCGATAAACAGATTGAGCAACGTGCAAATCACGGGAGTGATCCTCATTCCGTACACGAAAAACGCGATCAGCACCACGCTTGTGTCCATAATGAAGGAGACGTACGCAATGTTCATCTCGGGCTTCATCTTTTTGATCAGAGCGGAGATACCGTACGTACCGCCGCTGGCGCCAAAGCGCCGGAGCATTAAGGAAAATCCAAATCCCGAAATGACGCCCGTTGCAATGCAGGCAAACACAATGTTAAAATCCTCGCGGTTGTTTTCCAGGCTGTAAGGCAGCCACCCGATTGCCTCGTAAAGACGCGGAATAAAGGATTGCACGACCATATACAGGCTCAAAATGGCGCCGAGCTTTTTGTTGATAAAGGCGCTGACCAGAATAAAGATGGGCAAATTGAAAGCGATCATCAAGAGAGACCAGCTCACGCGATTTTTTAGCAGGTGGTGCGTGATGGTTGCGAGTCCCCCAACGCCGCCCGGGGCAAACCCGTTGCTGTTTTGAAAGAAATGATACGCAGTGCCAACGATAACGCCTGCGGTAATGGCGCACAATACGTCGAATATATGATTTTTAAAATCAATTTTCGTCCTCATGGCTGCAACTCCTATGTAAATTTTGCATTTTTGCTTTTTTACGCTAACATTATAATATGAATGCGCCCGTTTGTCAAGAGACGGAGCAAAAAATGGCGAAAGAAAATGAGGAATGGTGGTTGGTGCGGGTAAGAGGTCAGTTGAACAATTGAGCGAAGTGATATATGTTTGCACTGTCCCCGTTCCCAAAGCAAAAAAGAAGGTAGGCAGAAAGCCTACCTGCTTTTTTGTGAGTAATCCAAAATTTTGATACCTTTTCAAAATGGGGACAAATTTTTGAACTATGGGTGCATCTTCCTACAATGGTTTGCACCCATTTTAGTTCGATAAATTGGAATTTGTAATGCTGTTAAGCGCAGTTATCTACCTAATAGTTGTTCGAGTGTGG
>JAZNYU010000123.1:0-5309 GCA_045594605.1 Eubacteriales bacterium | reverse complement strand
GGGAAAGATATTGGATTTTTGTCCCCGTGCGTGTCATCAGCGAGACAGCGATCTCGGCATCAATTCCAAGGCGCTCTCCATCCGCGCGAGCGCGACAGCTGATGGGACTGATATGCACAAGGGAGTCGGAAAGTCCCACCTCTTTTCCCTCTGCCTCATAGCGGAAGGGTAATTCCACTTCTTGCGAGGAGATCTCGCCCGCCTCGTCGCAAAGCACCAAGTGTACGCGGCAACGCCCTGTGAGAATGTCCCGTCCGTTCTCCTCGGCAAGCTCTTGGGAGAGCGGCAGCAGCTGCGCATCCACCACACTCATTCCCGGCTTCAGTCCTGCCTCCTCGGCGGTCAAGGTCTGCCCCAGCGAAAAGTTCGCGCACACGCAGCTGCGCGACTGTGCAAGCGTTAAGAAATCGGTTCGACTCTCACTCACCGAGTCCAGCGCATAAGCATCGCGCACGTAGGTCAGGTTGCGGTCGCGTTGCGCACGCCCTTGCAGAATGAGGGAAAGATCACACAAAATGCGCCCGTCCTCAACTGTCACACTCGTGTCAGCGCAGGTGCCAAAGGCAGATGCCGCGCAGTTGACCTCGCAGCCGTCCACCTCAATCGCGCTCTCAAAAGGAATACGCCGCAAGAGCTGAGAGGGAGGGAGCCCCGTAGCATCATGTGCGCAAAGCAGCTTGAGGGCAACCTCACCGCGGCAGTTGATGCATCCACTGCCCGCAACCGCTTCCATAACAAAGACCTCGCCGTCAACGCACACCACGCGCACGTCCTCGCTTTGCGTGTCGCAAACGATCTCGTCGTGCAGCATAAGAGGCTCGCCCACGCCGGAAAAAAGCTCCGAGACGTCGCAAGAGCCGTATAGCTTTTCGGCGGCAAAGCCGGAGAGCAGGTCGCCGTTCTCGATCAGGCGAACGCCAAAAAGGCGCATCCTTGTGCGCAGACGGCACTTGACCGAGAGCTTTCTGGGCGCCAGAACGCGCGCGTTGCAGGGCTCGGGTAAAATGTCCGCATCGCAAACCAACCCCTCACCCAAGGCGGCATCGGATGGCAGATCTGTGGGAATCCCAATGCGGTATTCCGCCGCGTGCGAGGTGGAGTAAAGCGCGCCGTCGTTCCCCGTATAAAGGATGCAGAAATCCACCGTGCCGGAAAGCTCGGTGTTTGCCGCACCCACGTAGCGCGCAGGGGGAGAGACCGTTGCACTGACACGCACAAGGCGCTTGACCTCGGGGCGATAGTCGGGCAGGGAGACCTCTGCCGTTACCTCGCTCATTTCCTGTTTATCACAAAGCAGCGTTTGCACGCGCAGAGCGGTGGAGTCGTTTTTCGTGTAGTTGTCCATATAGGTTGCTCCTTTTCTATCCGTTTTTGTGCTACATCCTATGCAAGAGATGGGACAAATATGAGCACCCAAAATGGCAAATTTTTATCTAAAAAAGCCGTTTTTTCTCTTTTTTGTGCTTTTTTTAGAAAAAAGGGAACACCAAAAGTAACAATTTTTTACATTTGCCAATGTGAAAAATGGACAAATTCCATCCCAAAAACCGTCGAAATCTCCAAATTCAAATATCAAAATTGGTGCAAGATGCTACAAGGTGCAAAAAAGTTGGGGGAAAATTATAAAAAAATATGTTGACATTTCACAAAAAAGTGTTATAATTAAGGTGTAGAATACTTTTTGAAGCGTTGGAAAGGGCTACCCGATGAACAAGAACGAGCAAACCGCACATCTTGCACTGATCAGCGCCGCCAAGGGTGGCGACGAGAGTGCTTTTGAAGCTCTCCTTGAAGCATACGAGCCCCTCATCGACAAGATGAGCCGTTCCTTTGCAAACGTAGAGGACGATTCCGAAAGTCAGGAGGATCTGCGTCAGGAGGCTTGCATCGCCTTTTATAAGGCAGTGCAAAGCTATGATAGCGAGCAGGCAGAGGTCGCCTTTGGACTTTATGCCAAGCTCTGCGTGCGCAACCGCTTGATCTCCTACACCCGCAAGCTCCGCCGCCGCGAGTCGGTGCTGCCGCTTGAGGAGCGCATCAAAACAGAAGAGGACGTCACCGAGGGCGTTGTTGCCCAGGAGGCGTATATGGAGCTCTACCGCCGCATCGAGGCTGTGCTCTCTCCCTACGAGAGCCACGTTTGGTGGCTTTATCTCTCGGGGCAGACCACAGGCGCAATTGCCGCAAGCCTTGGCAAGGATGAAAGAAGCGTACAAAACGCCGTCTACCGCATTCGCAAAAAGCTGCGCGCCGCGCTCCACCCAAACAGTTCAATGCCCGAATAGCTTAAACAAAGCGTTGGAGGCAACTCCAAAGATGGCGGTGAAAATCCGCCGAGGGTAAAAATACACCATTTTCACAACAAAGAGAGGATTACACACATGTTCCAGGAAGAAATCAACGATGCAGTAGTAGCAGAAGAAGTAGTAGAAAAAGAATACGTTGATGAAACGTTGGTCTGCAAAGATTGCGGTAACGAATTCGTTTTCACCGCAGGTGAGCAGAGATTCTACGACGAAAAAGGCTTTTTGAACAAGCCCAAGGCTTGCAAGGCTTGCCGCGATGCAAAGAAGAACGCAGGCAAGGCTCCTCGCGAGTACTTTACCGCTGTTTGCGCAGACTGCGGCGGCGAAGCAAAGATCACCTTCCAACCTTCTACCGACCGTCCTGTTTACTGCAGCGCTTGCTTCGAGGCAAGAAGAAAGGCTCAGGACTAATCCACTATCCCATTGTCTGTATCGTTTCTTGGTTTTATAGAATCTGCAACAGGTTGATAACTCTCAGAACATATAGCAAACGCAAAAAAGAGACACCGAGCATTGTGCTCGGTGTCTCTTTTTGACGGTGTTTGCCCGAAAACGCCCAAAAAGCAAATAAAAAGCATCATTTTTGCATATTTTTTTTGCAAAGTACTTGCATTTTTTAAAAAAGTATATTATAATAAATGTGAATAGTTTTATTGTTCTTATTTCAGGAGGATAAATGTTATGGCTATTAAGGGTAGTCGCTGTGCAAATTGCGGTGCAAGAATGAGACTGGTAAAAGTGACAAACATCAATACGTTCCGTACTCCCGAGGCATGTCAGTATGACCTCAGTGTTTCCGGCCGTGCACTTGGCGAGGTTACCAAGGCTTCGTCTCGTGAGCTGTTGTGCACTTGCTGCGGTTATCGCGCACCTGCTATCGAAACCAAAAAGGCAATTAAAAAGAGAAAGAAGAGAATCGGCCTCAAGATCATCCTTTGCCTGATTGCTGCTGCAATCGTTGCATTTGTTGTTTACAAGTTTGGTGATTCTATTGGCGCATTCTTTGCTCCAAAGTTTATGCAGTGGTTTAAGTAAGCAAAGCTACATCAAATAAAGAACAAGCACGCCGGCGCGTGCTTGTTCTTTTTGTTATGCCAACAATTCGCCGATCTTGTCCGAAAGCTCTACAAATTGAGCAATGTCAAGGCGCTCACCGCGAACGGTAGGCTCAAAGCCGCAGTCGGCAATGACTGCGTTGATTTGGTCTTTTGTAAGCTCCGAGAATCCTGCCGAGAGGGCATTGGAGAGTGTTTTGCGGCGTTGCGCAAAGGCTGCCTTGATGGTGCGGAACATCAGCGCCTCATCCTTGGGATGATAGGGTCGCTCCTTGTAAAGACGGATGCGAATGACTGCAGAATCTACCTTGGGAGCAGGAATAAACTTGTCGGCAGGCACCACAAAGAGCTTTTCTGCTTCTCCGTAATAGGAAAGCACCGCGGTAATGGCACCGTAATCCTTGCCGCCCGCAGGAGAGCAAAGACGGTCGGCAACCTCTTTTTGAATCATGACCGTGATGTAGTCAAAGGGCAGACCGCACTCCAAGAGCTTCATCAAAATGGGAGATGTAATATAGTAGGGAAGATTTGCACATACCGAAACAGGACCGCTCTCAAACGCAGAGGCGAGGAGCGTTTCGAGGTCGGCTTGCATCACGTCCTCGTTGTGAACGGTGACGTTGTCAAACTCGCCAAGCGTGTAATCGAGAACGGGAATAAGACCGCGGTCAATCTCCAGCGCGACCACGCTCTTGTGGCGTAGCGCCAGCTCATAGGTCAAAGTACCCATACCGGGACCGATCTCCAAGATGGTGCTGTTGGCATCCTGACAGCAAGCATCGGCAATGTCCTCGACCACCGAGCGGTCGGTCAAAAAGTTCTGCCCAAACTCCTTGCGAAAGGTTAGGTGAAACATACCCATCACTTGTTTTACAGTTTTAATATCACATAAATTCATAGGGGAACTCCTATTCAATCATTTCTGACATTATTCTACCACACATTCGCGTCAAAATCAAGAGCGGTGGAAATAAAAAGAAAAAATGTTATCCTTTTTTAAAAAAGGATATTGACAAAAGGGAAAGAATCGGGTATAATAGATACGTTGTCAAAATCCAATATGCTGGTGTAGCACAGTCGGTAGTGCAGCTGATTCGTAATCAGCAGGTCGTGTGTTCGAGTCACATCACCAGCTCCAAAGTCTCATCGAAAGGTGAGACTTTTTTACGAAATACTGTTTTCTCTTCGGAGGCGTCCTATATGAAACCTATTGAAATTGTTGCACAAGTCGTTGGCATATTTGGTATGCTCCTCAGCGTTCTTTCCTATCAGCAAAAGGGAAAGGCGCGCATCCTGACATTCCAATTGCTCGGTTCGGTGCTGTTTGTGGTCAACTTCTTCCTCTTGGGTGCGTTCTCGGGCGCGATCCTCAACTTCGTTGCCATTGTTCGCGCGCTGATCTTTATCTATGAGGACAAAATTCACGGTGACCACCCCGCGTGGACGATTGGTCTGACTGTCGTTTACATCCTTTCCTACGTCTCGGTCTTTACCGTTTTTGGCAAAGAAGCAACGCCCATGAACCTCATCCTCGAGGTCCTGCCCGTCATCGCTATGACGGTTACCACCGTTGCGTTCCGACATAAAGAGGACAAGATCCTGCGCCGCGTGGCGTTCATCAGCTCGCCTCTGTGGCTGACCTATAATGCCATCTTCTTCTCGCTCGGCGGCATCATCGGCGAGACACTTAATCTTTCCTCTGCCATTATCGGCACCATCCGCTTGGATAGAAAAAAGGAAGAAAACAAAGCGGAATAAAACAAGAAAACGAGATAGCAAGCGCTATCTCGTTTTTCTTTTATTTTTCTGTGGCATCGGTAAGATACACCGTATATTTCCAAGTTTCGCATTCATAGGTGGGCTTGCCGGGGAATTGCCCAAGCTTGGAGAGATAGACCTCAAAGGTTCCTGCCTCGCGGTCCTCCAAAATGCAGAAGTTGGAGAGCTG
>JAZNYU010000122.1:0-6384 GCA_045594605.1 Eubacteriales bacterium | reverse complement strand
CAGGTTGTTGATATACTCCACGATCTGCTCAAGTCCTGCAACGATCGCGTAACCGCCACCGTCAGGGTTGTCGCGGTAGAACATATCAAAGTAGACGATCTTGTCTTTCATTCCGCATTCAAAATAGCCGTTGCTCATTGTGAGCTCATAAAAGTCACAAAGCATCGTCAAATTTCTGGAAATATCCTTCATTTTCTTCCCTTCTTTCAAAAAGTAGAATTGATTGCCCTTATTATACCACGCTTTGTGGATAATTGCAAGTAAAATTGGATTTTTTTGCAAAAAAGCAGTGCCACGGATGTGGCACTGCAAAAATCATGTTTTTTTATCCAGTCTTTTCAAAAGCGTTGCAAGAGGAACGATCAGGATTCCGAGTGCGAAATTTCCGATTCCATGCAATAGATCAAACGGCAGTCCTGCCATGACCCACAGCCAGACGCGATCCCAGCCCATTCCCGTAAATATTGCATATACAGGTGCATAAAATACACCGAAAAGCAAGCCGTGTAAAGCCGATACAATCATATAAACGATGGGTGCGATACGCTTTGGCATATTTTGAGGCAAAAGCATCGTTACTCCCCAAAGGATAAGCCAAAGATACACTTCCGGCAACCATCCAAAGGGACTAAAGCCTTCCCAAAGCCCATTGGCAAACACGTAACAATAGATGGGAAACAAGGCTTTTATGCGATACGTAAGCGTAAAAGCAACTACAAAGGTTCCCAAAAGATGAACGTTCGGAATGCCTTCCATCACCACTTTTGAAACGAACATAACCGCACCAAGCATTGCAAAAATAGCAACCTCGCGTATCCTGAGCTTCTTATAACGATAATGCGGTCTCAATTACTTCTCCACCTTAAAGGAATAGGTTGCACCCTCTACAATTTCGGTAGTGTCAACGCCACTCATAGCATATTCACCGTTGATGTAGAAAGCCCAATATGTTTTATCGGTATCATAATCGGCAGTAATGCCATTGACTTTTTTTACATACAGGCCGTATGCACCGTTCTCGCCCTCAATCAGTCCTTCTGCCAATAAGGCATCGCCTACGGTTTTCTTGTCGCTGGAAATTGTAAAAGAGGTCTCTTTGCCGTCTTTGTCTACCACAATAAAGGTAAAGCTCTTTTTGGCAGCAGGTGTTTCCGTCGCTTGAGGATCAGTTGTGCTCTCTTGCGATTGGGGAGTTGTAGATTCCTCTTTTTTGAATAAGTTGTCGCAAGCCGTTGTGATAAGTGCCATAGCCGCAATCAGCACCAAACAAAGGACGAGAGACAACAAGCGTTTTTGTTGTGTCTTTTTCATTGTTTTTTCTCCTTTTGTATGTTTGTTTTTTTAACTCCGAACCGGCGCCCGCAGTTCATTTTGGAGTGTTTGCTTGATGCCGGGTATTTCGACTTGACACAACGCAATTCGGTCTTCTCGGATCTCTCCAATGACCCTTTTCCAAGATTGCGGCTCTCGGTAAGAATTGCGCACAAAATGTGCCTCACGGCGACGGGCTCGTACAGGATTTTCACCTGTTTCCCCGAAACATCATTCCAATTATAACACCGCTCCCGTAGAAAAGCAAGATTTTTTTACACAATTTTGCAAAAATATCAAACCTTTTTCCCCAATTTGACACTATATAAGTGATGCACAAGCATTTTTGCAGCGATTCACCTCAAAAACTCAACCAATGGTATGTTGACACTCCTTTTTCTTTTTGCTATAATAACCATGTCGGAGAGTATGGGAAGTACAACCATATTTTCAAGATAAAAACAAAGAAAGGAGGCGGGTTATGTTCAATTCTAACAAAATCGGATGTTTTTCTTTCGCCTCAAGGGTATCTTACTCCCACTAACAGGTAGGAAAAAACCTTGCTCGGCAAAAGAAAAATCTCCAAAAAATCCGGGGGTGTTGCTCTCCATGTAACACCCCCATCACAAAAAAGGAGACGTCAATGCTGAACACGGAAGAATTTGGTCGCAGGCTCTCGCACCTGCGGCACAAAGCGGGCAAAAAGCAGCATCAGGTTGCCGACGACCTCGGCGTTACACCGCAAGCGGTATCAAAATGGGAGCGTGGACTCTCCTGCCCCGATATTTTGATGCTGGATGAGCTTGCCTCATCGCTGGGTGTTACCATTGCTGACTTGTTTAAAAAAAGTGATGCCCGCTGAAAAAAGAGTCTTATGACGGTGCACGCATCCCATAAGGCTCTTTCTACTTTTGGTTGAGGGTGATACAACCAATGCGTTATTGACTCCCTCACATTTTCTTGTTATAATAAAAGCAAGGTAAAATATTCAAATTCAGGAGGATTTATGAATACCTACAAACCTTTTATCAATTATTTTAAGCGCTCCGACTCGACTGCAACCCTTGGCATGAGTATGCTTGTTGGCGGTGTGATCCTGCTTTGGCTGGGATGGTCCTTTTACTGGCTGTTCTTCTACTTTGGCATTGCCCTGATCCCCATTGGATTTGGCATCTACCTCTATGGCAGCACAGGCCGCTCTGACGAGAATGAGCTGAAGAAGATCATTAAAGAAACCAGCGATGCCATCAGCTTTGCCGACATCAAGGAATCTGCCGAATTTCGCAAACGTATGTCGAAAAACCCCACTGAAGAAAGCTTTGGCGGATACGTTTTTAACGACAACGTATTGATGAAAAGAGCGAAATCCAGCGCCATGGTTTCCTCGGAATACGTCTTGGCAAAGATGTTGATTTTGAACGATGCTCTCTTTGTTCGCACTTCTGCATTCTCCTTTATTGCCGACGAAAAGCACGAAAGCGAGTTGGAAATTCCCTTCTCTACCATTGAAAAGATCGAGATCGAACGCCAGACCGAGACCTTTGTGGTAGGCAAAAAAGAGCTCGCTGTAAAAACCTGCTTCTTTGTCATCACCCATGAGGGCATTCAAACCCGTCTGCCGCGTAAGGATGACATTTATGCTGATGAATTGATCGTTACACTTAACCGTCTGCTCAAGAATGCATAAGAATAGACCGCTGCACTATTGTGCAGCGGTCTTTCTCTCATTAATAAAACGTTGCTACTTCTTGTGCGGGAGGTACCGCAAACTCGGTTTTGGTAACGTAAAGAACAGGTCCGGGACCACGGTAAAGCTTATGTTTTTCGATCTTGATCGTACCGGTCAGTGTTACCCAATCGCGTGTTTTCAGATTTGTTTTTTCGGAAAAAATGCAAACCAGCGGATTGAAAGCAATATCATCCACGCAGCAGGTCATTACGTGTCTGCCTGCCAGCACGCTCTTATCTCCCATCGATGCATCGGCGGCGACAATTCCTTTAAAGCGTATGGTCTTGCCGTTATATTTCTCCATCTCCTCGGAAAGATCACGGTAGAAGAGTGCGTAGAACTCGTCCTCAATATTGACAACGTCAGCGTTAAGATCAAAAGGCAGCGGGTCTTCGATCTCATCATACTCCACGTGTCCGTCGGGATAATCGTAGGTGA
The DNA here is from genome assembly GCA_045594605.1 of Eubacteriales bacterium. GTDB lineage: Bacteria > Bacillota > Clostridia > Oscillospirales > CAG-272 > UMGS1865. Next base: position 2,906 of record JAZNYU010000122.1, on the reverse strand, counting down.
TGGCAACACGGCGAGAAATGCCGCGAATGACCTTGTGGATCTCCTCTTTGTCGATCTCTGCAGGCGTGCGGTTAAGCACGATCATCTCTGCCCCCATCAGCTTATCCACCATCAGCTGGCGCATATTGGTGTTGTAGGTGAGGAAGGTGTTGGCATCGGCAAACATCATTTCCTGATAGATGCCCCAGTTGTCGGGCAAGTTTTGGTAAAGCGTATTCAGCGACCACATGCCATTATATTCAATGATAACGCGGTCAAGACGGTGCTTTTTAGCAAGCTCTGCCAGGTGCTCTTTGGTGATGTCCTCTTCGTTTTCGATGGTTTCAAGGTAAACATTCTTGCCCCAAAAACGGTCAAGCTCAAACTCTTCAATTCCCTCTTCGCATTGGATAATGAGCGTTTTTTCGCCCGAATTGAAGCGTTTATCCTCCATAGATTCCTGAATGATATGCGTTTTGCCGCCCTCTAAAAATCCGGTAAAAAGATAAACCGGTAATTGATTCATCATTGCTAAATCTCCTTATTTCAGTTCTGTACCAAAGAGTGCGGAGAGCGCCTCGCGATCCAGCTTGGAGCCTATGACGCAAAGTCTGCCTGTGATAGCTGCAGAGCCCTCGCGTACGTCACCCTCTCCGGGCACGTAATCAAAATGCAGCCACTTGCCGCATTTGCACTCAACAATGCCCTTTGCGCGCAAAACAAAGCCGTATTTTTCATCGGTGAGAGCTGCAAGAATACCTTCGAGCTCCTCCTTGCCAAACTTTTTGGTGGTCTCAGCACCAAAGCTGAGAAACACTTCATCGGCATGGTGGTGATGGTGGTGTCCGTGCTCACCGTGGTGATGGTCATGATGATGCTCGTGGCAATCGCAATGCGGATCGTCACATTCATGCTCGTGATGGTGCTCGTGATGATGGCACTCACATTCGGGATCATCACACTCATGCTCATGATGGTGATGGTGATGATGCTCATGCTCGTGGTGCTCATCATCGTCATGATGGTGGTGTTCATGGTGTTCGTGATGCTCGTGATGATGGCATTCACATTCGGGATCATCGCACTCGTGCTCATGATGGTGATGGTGGTGGCAATGACAGTCGGGATCATCACACTCATCCTCATCGTGGTGGTGATGGTGAACGTCAGCCGCCAGGCGCGCAAGCTCCTCCTCAATGGTGTCGCGGCGCTCCATAGCGGCAAGCAGTTGCTTGCCGTCCAAAGCATCCCAAGGCGTGGTTACAATGGTGGCTGTGGGGTTCTTTTCACGCAAAAGTGTGACCGTTTCGGCAATCTTTTCCTCGTTTGCGCTTTGCGTATGCGAAAGAACGATACAACCTGCATTCTCGATCTGGTCATTGAAGAACTCACCAAAGTTCTTCATATACATCTTGCACTTTTTAACGTCTGCAACCGTTGTAAAGCCGTTGAGGATGACCTCATCGGAGCCAAGATTCTGCACGGCGCGGATGATGTCTGAAAGCTTGCCAACGCCCGAAGGCTCAATGAGAATACGGTCGGGGTGATACTCGTCGAGCACCTTATGGAGTGCCTTGCCAAAGTCGCCTACCAAGGAGCAGCAAATGCAGCCGCTGTTCATTTCGGTTACTTCAATACCTGCATCCTGCATAAAACCGCCGTCAATGCCAATTTCGCCAAATTCGTTTTCAATCAGCACCAGCTTTTCACCGGCGTATGCTTCTTTTAAAAGTTTTTTGATTAAAGTTGTTTTTCCGGCACCCAAAAATCCGGAGAAAATATCAATTTTTGTCATTTTCATCTTCCTTTTTGTAAAAAAATCATCACTTTTTATTATACATCGAAAAAAGAAAAAAGTCAACCGTTCAAGAGAAAAAAAGAGGAATCTTCCGTGGAAGATTCCTCTTTTATATTCTCAAACGAGATTAAAGACCGCGCTTAATGTAGCTGGTGTGCAGAATCTCGTGTGCCTTGTGGCTGTTGGGATGTCCGAAGAATTCATCGTACAGAACCTGAACAGCAAGGTTATCCTGAGAGGTACGCAGAGTTTCGTTTGCGTCGTCGTTGTAAAGAACTGCTGCACGAACTGCACGCAGATCCATATTCATGCGAACGCTTGCGGGTTGAATGGGTTGACCGCCGCCGTTTACACAGCCGCCGGGGCATCCCATGATCTCGATGAATTGAACGTCAAGCTCGCCTGCCTTAACCATGTTCAACAGCTTCTTTGCCATACCTGTGCTGGAGGCAACTGCTACGTTAACGGTCAGGTCGCCCAGCTTGTAGGAAGCGGTCTTGATGCCCTCGGTGCCACGAACCTCGGTGAAGTCGAGCTTTTCGAGCTTTTTGCCAAGGATCTTCTCTGCTGCATAACGCAGTGCAGCTTCCATAACGCCGCCGGTTGCGCCAAAGATAGCGCCGGCACTCGAACCGATTGCAAAGGGATCGTCAAACTTTTCGTCCTCAAGAGCACGGAAGTTGATGCCAGCCTTTTGAATCATTCTGCCAACCTCACGGGTGGTGATAGCATAGTCAACGTCGGGAACGCCTGCTGCACTCTGATCTTGACGGCCTACCTCAAACTTCTTTGCGGTGCAAGGAATTGCAGATACCATAACGATATCCTTGGGATCCCAGCCCATCTTTTGTGCGTAGTAGGTCTTAACAACTGCGCCAAACATTTGTTGAGGAGACTTGCAGGTAGAAAGGTTCTCGGTGTACTCCGGGAAGTAGTGCTCGCAGTACTTGATCCAACCGGGAGAGCAAGAGGTGATCATGGGAAGAACGCCGTTGTTCTGGATTCTGCCGATGAGCTCGTTTGCTTCTTCAACGATGGTCAGGTCAGCGGTAAGGTTCATATCGTAAACGCCATCAAAGCCTAGAGCCTTGAGAGCTGCAACCATCTTACCTTCTACGTCGGTGCCGGG
>JAZNYU010000121.1:0-12387 GCA_045594605.1 Eubacteriales bacterium | reverse complement strand
CTTTTGCGCCAAAGGATCGCTATCTTGCCGCCACGTGAGGTGGAGCAAACGGTGGAATATTACAGTGAAATGATAGACGACTACATCGAAAGCGGTTATACGCCCGAGGCGGCGGTGGCGCGCATGGGCGGTGTAGATAACGTTGCGGCGCAGGTCTTGGCAGGGGAGCAGATCCCCGTTTATGGGACCTACGGTGTGCAAAAACGCAAAAAGAGTGGCTTTGCCATTGCCATGCTGATTCTTGGGTTCCCGTTGTGGTTTCCTCTGCTCCTTGCGGCGTTTGTAATTCTTCTGACCCTTGCCATCGTTTTGGGCACGCTTGCCATCGTGCTACCTTGGTCACTCATCGTGTCCTTTGGCGCATCGGCAGTCGCGCTCCTCGTCGTCACGCCCGTCGTTTTTATAGGGGAGGGCATTGCCGCGGCGCTGCTCACACTCGGCGCAGCATTGGTCGTCGGTGCGCTTTGCATCCTCTGCCTGTGGGTGGGGCTTCGCCTGCCAAGGCTTTGTGCACGCGCCATCGGTGCCATGTTCAAAGGATTTTTTAGATTGCTTTTTGGAAGGAGATAAAATATGAAAACAGCATTGATCATCGCCGTTATTTGCCTGGTTGTCGGTGCGCTCCTTGCGGGCGCGGGATGGGTGCTTTTGCAAAAGAATCCCATTGATAATAATACCGTCAGAGACGTTGTCGAGGTCTACCACGTCAGCGAATTGCCTACACAAATTAAAATTGACACGATCGAGAGCCGTGTAGAGATCCTTCCCATCGAAGGGAACGAGTGGCGCGTAGAATGCAAGGAAACCGAAAAGCTTCCGCACACGATCGACCTCGTTGACGGCGTTCTCACCGTCAAGCAGACCGATAAACGCCAATGGTATGAGCACATTGGTATTCTGAACGGCTTTCAAAAAACCGGTGTCACCGTTTATTTGCCGAGGGGAACCTATGAATTGCTCGATGTCACCTCCACCTCGGGCAGCATCAAGGTGCACGAGGGCTTTGCGTTTGCCGGTGCAGAGCTGAAAAACACAAGCGGCTCCATCTCTATGGCTTCCTCGGTCGAGGGGGCGTTGACTGTTAGAAACACCAGCGGTAGCATCACCGTCAGCGGCGGTGTAGGCGGCAACTTGACCACCCAAAACACCAGCGGCAGCACGCGTATTCTCGGCGGTGTCAATGGGGCATTGCAGATCCATAGCAGCAGCGGTCGCGTTGAGGTCAAGGACGCAACCCCCACCAAGGCGGATATCAGCAACACGTCGGGGAGCATTTATCTGGAAAACGTTATCTGCAAAGAGAGCTGCAGCATCAAAAACACCAGCGGCAGCATCGAGCTGGCATATTGCGATGCGATGTCCTTTGACGTAAAGAACACCAGCGGTAGCATCCGCGCAAGCCTTCTGAGCGCCAAGACCTTTGATTGCCACTCCGTAAGTGGCAGTGTGAACATCCCGAAGGATGGCAACGGCGGCACGTTCCGTGCAAACAGCAGCAGCGGCAGTATTCGCGTCACCGTTGTGGAATAAACTCAATAAAACGCCTGCGCATTCTTTTGCATTGCGCAGGCGTTTCTCTCCGTTTGATAGAACGGTATTGACAAGATCGAAAAAATATAGTATAATAAGATCATCAAAAACAAGGAGGGGTATTATGACCACGAAATTAACAGGCACCGCTCTGGAGTGCTACATTTTAACAGGCCTGAACATTGAAGATATGTACGGCGAAGAGCTGTACGGCGCACAGATCCTCAAAAACGCTCCCGCATCCGTCTCCATCGATGCGCCAACACTTTACGCAACGCTCGATAAGCTTGCAGCCGAGGGCAAGATCGTCAAAAGACCTGCCAATCAAAACGGCGTTTATTGCGAGCCCTGCAAGATCACCCCTCTGGGCAAGGATTGGTTAGAGTCCTTTTTGCAATTTATCACAGAGTAATCCGCTTTACAAAACACGCTTATGCTATGCAAAAACGCATAGCATAAGCGTGTTTTTTTATCTTCTCATCTTCCGTTTGTGCCGCGAGGGCGTGCTTTCGTGCGCACCAAGGAATGCACCGCCAATCGAAAGCCCGACCGCGCCTGCGTGCAAAAGTGCCGACACCGCCGCCGAATATCCCGTTGCATAGCACTCTGCATTTTTTGCAAACAACAAAGAGAGCAAAAGGGAGAGCGCCGTGATCAGAATCCCGTTGATCAGTCCCGCACCCAAAGGAGCCAAATGATATACACGGGTGGCAAAAAAGCCCCCTGCAAGAGCCGTCAGAGCCGCACAAATGATCCCGACGGGGAGCGCGAGGGCGAGGGGATCGGGCACGAACGTAAGGATCAGAGCCGACAAGAGAGGCACTCCGCCGCCACCCGACGAGGTGAGCAAAAACGTACCGAGTAGGCTCTTCAAAAAGAGGGAGCTCTCGTCGCCCTCGCTCTTGCGCTCCTTTATTTTCTTATATTTTTTAGGCATCTTCTTCATAAAACAAAAACCTCCGTGCAAAACCGTTTGTTACAACGTATTCTACACGGAGTGTTTTTATGATTGCCTATGGCAATTTTGCATTATTCTGCGTCCTCAGCCTTTACGTCAACGCGGCTGACGGCGGTTTTGAGAATGCGGATCTTGGTGCGCTCGTGAGAGGTCTCAATTACGCAGGTCTCTTCTTTAATGCTAACGATCTTGCCGATAATACCGCCAATAGTGGTGATCTCATCGCCAACCGCCAGGTTGTTGCGCATATCGTTTTGCTCTTTTTCTTGCTTTCTTTGGGGGCGGATCATTACAAAGTACATAATGACCAAAAGACCCACCAACATAATTATCATTGTCCAATCTCCCATAACAGGTCCTCCGTTTATAAAAATGATCGCAATTATTATAAACGTTTTTGGAACGGTATGCAAGGGTAAATTTGTAAATATTTTGAGAACTGCACAACTTTTTTCCTTTTTGCCACAAAAAAGCAGGAAAAACACGCACGCCACTTGCATTTTTGCCGTTGTTGTGATATACTATAAGCATTATGAGGAAAGGAAGTATTCTTCTTTATGAAACTCGAATATCTGCCCGCGGGCAAAATTGTAAACACCCACGGCTTTCGCGGAACGGTCAAGCTGGAAAGCTGGTGCGATGCCCCGCAAATTCTGGCGTCTCTTGATACCGTTTGGTTCTGCAAAAACAAAGAATACAGCCCCCGACGCGTGTTGCACGCATCGGTCTTTAAGCAATTCGTTCTGATGGATCTTGAGGGCGTTGAGAGCGAGGAAGCCGCAAACGCACTGCGCGGTACCGAGGTCTTTGCCGCTCGCGAGGACCTGCCCGTAGAGGAGGGAAGCTTCTTTATTGCCGACCTGATCGGGCTGCCCGTCAAGCACGCCGATACCAATGCCGTCCTTGGAAAGCTCTCTGACGTCAACACCAGCGGCGCGCGTGACCTTTACGTTGTCAAAAACCAAAAGGGCGAGTTTTACGTGCCTGCCGTTCCCGAGTTTATCACAAACATCGATCCCGACGATGCCATTTACGTGCGCCCCATTCCCGGACTGATCGAGGGAGGAGAGGACTGATATGCGATTTGACATTATGACGCTTTTCCCGGGACTTGTGGACACCGTGCTTGGGGAAAGCATTATCGGGCGCGCACAAAAAAGCGGCGCGATCACTGTAAAAACGCACAACATCCGCGATTATTCCGAGGATAAGCACCGCCGCGTGGATGACACGCCTTACGGTGGCGGCAAGGGGATGCTGATGATGGCCCCCCCCATTTACAACTGTTATACCGCCATTTTGCAAATGCAAGCCGAGGAAGGCTTTGTGCCCACCAAGCGACACGTTATCTATCTTTCTCCCACAGGCAAGGTGCTCAACCAAGCCCGCGCCGCCGAGCTCGCGCGCGACTATGATAACCTCATTCTGCTTTGCGGACATTACGAGGGCGTTGACCGCCGCATCGTTGACGAGATCGTGGACGAAGAGATCTCCATCGGCGATTTTGTGCTGACGGGGGGCGAAATTCCTGCCTGCATTCTCACCGACTGTGTAGCCCGTCTTTGTGACGGCGTCCTTTCGGATGCCGAGTGCTACGAAAAGGAAAGCATCTCCTCGGGGCTTCTCGAATATCCCCAATACACACGCCCCTATGAATTTCACGGCGTAAAAGTGCCCGACGTGCTCATTTCGGGACACCACAAAAACATCGACGCCTGGCGCGACGAGCAAGCAAAAGAGCTGACTGAACGCCTGCGCCCCGATCTTTTGGAGAAAACCGAACAATAAAAATCACTCCCCCTTACATACCACACAAGGGGGAGTTTTGTTATGTCTTTTTGGGCACCTGTGCTGCATTTTTTCAGGCAGACGCGCATTTTGGGAAGGGTGACGGCTTTTATTGAGCGCTACGATCTGCCCGACCTATCTTTTCTTGTTTTGTTTTCTGCGTTTCCGCTTTTTCAAATATTTGAGCACTCCACGTTTTGGTTGTTGCCGTTCTGCGTGTTTCTTCTTTTGTGGTCGGGGCGCGCCTTGCTCTGGCGGCGCGAGGTCAAGCCCGACTTTGCCGATTTTCTCGTGCTTTTGATCCTGCTTTTGCAGCTTTCCACCGCCCTTACGGGATACGGCAGAGCCGCAGATGCTTTGGTGGCAGTACTTTTGACCTCTGTATGGTTTTCTGCACGCCGCTTCTTTTCGGAAAGAGGAGTGGATGCCCTCGTCTTTTTCTCGTCGCTCGTTCTTGTCGCAGTCTCGGCAATCGGGGTGGGGGAGTATCTGTTTGGCATGGCAGAATTGCGCTGGATAGATGCCTCTCGCTTTGGCAATATCGGTGGGCGTGTCACCTCGCTTTTCTCCAATCCCAACATTTTGGCGGTTTATCTGCTTCTGTATTTTCCTCTCTCTCTTTGGGCGACCTTTGCACCGCAAAACAAAGGGCGGCTCCGCCTCTTTTTTGCCACCACGTCGGTCTTGTGTGCGCTCTGCATCCTTTTGACGTGGTCGCGCGGCGCGTGGCTGGGCTTTCTTTTGGAGTGCCTGCTTTTTCTGCTTTTTTGCAACCGCAAAAGTCGAACTGCAGCCCTTTGGATGGCGCCGCTTGCCATTCTCGCGCTCCCAATCCTGCCCGTGAGCATTCGGGCAAGACTTTTCAGCATCGGCGACCTTGGCGAGAGCTCTATCCGCTATCGTTTGCACACGTGGCAGGGGACTCTCCGTATGCTGACACACCACCCCGTCGGCATTGGTGTGGGGGAGTGGGCATGGCGCATCGTCTATCCGCATTATGCCGTCAGCGGTACCGCACGCGTCATGCACGCACACAACGTCTTTTTGCAGGTCGCCATCGAGCTCGGCATCGTGGGGCTCGTCATCCTTCTGCTTTTGATAGCCGTTGCACTTCGTCACGCCTTCAAAAACAAAAACGCCGTTGCCCTTACCGCAGTGGCAGGGGGATTGGTCATGGGCTTTTTCGACCACCTTTGGTACTCTCCCGCAATGCTCGTCCCGTTTTGGTCACTCTTGGCGTTTTGCTGCCAAAGTGGGGGAGAAGAGACAAAAAAGACCTGTTTGTGGATATTTTGCACGAAAACAGATAGTATAATCCATTAAAAAAATGATAAAATGACATATTGATTTTTTCAAAAACTTTTGCTATAATAATAATATAATAAACAAACTGTACCCGAAGCGTCGGGTATTACTATTCATTTACGAGAGTACAGGAGAGAATGAACGTATGATTTCACGTCAGGTAACCATTACCAATTCCAGTGGATTACACGCGCGCCCTGCAACCTTCTTCATCCAAAAGGCAAACACCTACAAGTCTTCCATTTGGGTTGAAAAAGAGGATCGCAAGGTTAGTGCCAAGAGCCTTTTGGGCGTTCTTTCGCTGGGCGTTGCAAAGGGTATGACCATTACCCTGATTGCAGACGGTCAAGACGAGAATGCCGCAGTTGCAGGCTTGGTAGAACTGATCGAAAACGGTTTTGCGGAATATTGATCAATCACTTGCATAGACGGTGTGCGGCAGGCAGAGGCTAGGTCCCTTTGTGCGCACGCCGTTTTTGTTCCGCAAAAGTACAAAAGATCAAGTGCCGTCTCCCGACGGCTCACCTCATCAGTCACCTATCGGTGACAGCTTCCTCTCGAGAGGAAGCCTTTTAGTTGTTGCGCAATCTCTCAAAGCCTTCTCCTTGAGGAGAAGGTGGCGAGCAATGCGAGCCGGATGAGGTAACAGATGCGCAGCATCTGCCAGTAGTATTGTTTTGATTTTCCATTGAAAGGAGGCCGCGTATGAAACGGGATGCCGACAGAATGAGCCGCCTGCTCCAAAAGGCAAACGATCTGCCGCTCTGCCCGGGCGTTTACATTATGCGCGACGTGCGCGGCAAGGTCATATACGTGGGCAAGTCGCGCAAGCTCAAGTCCCGCGTGTCGCAGTATTTTCAAAACAGCGAAAAGAACCTCAAAACCGCCCGTATGGTGGCATCGGTCGAGGACTTTGACTGCTATATTTGCGATACCGAAATTGAGGCGCTCTCGCTGGAGAACACGCTCATCAAGCAATATGCCCCCAAGTATAACATCCGCCTCAAGGATGCCAAGTCCTATCCCTATATCAAAATCACCGACGAGGAATACCCCCGTCTGGTTTTTACGCGCCGCCGCGAGAGCGACAAAGCGCGCTACTTTGGACCTTATTCGGGTTCGGGAACTGCCTATTCGCTCATCGAGCTTTTGTCGCGCACTCTGCGCCTGCCTACCTGCTCACGCCGTTTTCCGCGTGACATCGGCAAAGAACGCCCGTGCATCTATTACCAAATGGGGCGCTGCTCGGGGCTTTGCACAGGCAACGTACCCCCCGAGGAGCACAAAGCGACTATGCGATTTGCCGCCGAGCTTTTGGGCGGTAAGGTCAGGGACGTCAAGCGCGAGATCGAGGCCGAGATGTACGCGCACGCCGAAGCGGAACGCTACGAGCAAGCCGCGCGTTGCCGCGATACTCTGAGCGCTCTTGACCGCATTGGCGAGCGCCAAAAGGTGGTCGCATCTCCCGATACCGAGCAGGACGTGATCGCGTTTTATGCCGACGAGCTTTGCGCTTGTATTTCGGTTTTCTACATCCGTGCAGGTGTTCTGCAGGATAAAAACGACTTTTTGTTTGGCGCAGATGCGCTCCCCGAGCCCGAGGAGCTGACCGCATTCCTCTGCTGCCATTACGCTATGCGCGAGGATATTCCGCCGCGCGTGCTGTTGTCCTTTGCAACCGACGAGGAGGAGATCGCCACCCTGAGTGAATATCTCCACCACATTTCTGATCACCGCGTGCAGGTGCGCGTTCCCGAAAGAGGGGAGCTGCACACGCTTTGCGACATGGCGCAAAAGAACGCCGCCGAGCAGGCGCGCCTGTTTGTTGCCGAAACCAACCGCACTGAGGGAACGCTCGTGCGCCTTGCCGAAATGCTCAATTTGGAGTGCTACCCCGCACGCATCGAGGCGTACGATATTTCCAACATCGGTGCGGAGCACCTGACCGCCGGTATGATCGTGTGCGAGGAAGGCAAATTCAAAAAATCCGACTACCGCACCTTCCGCATTGGCAGCGTGGAGGGTACAGACGACTACGCCTCGATGCGCGAGGCACTTGACCGCCGTCTTTCTCACTTGGCAGATGTCGACGGCTCGTTTTCCAATCTGCCCGATCTCATTCTGCTTGACGGCGGACGCGGACACGTTTCCACCATTCGCGAGCTGCTTGCAGAGAAGGGATTGGACATTCCCGTATTCGGCATGGTCAAGGACGATTTCCACAAAACGCGCGCCCTTTGCACCGAGAACGAGGAGATCTCCATCGCACGCGTGCAGGACGTTTTCACCCTCATTTACCGCATCCAAGAGGAGGTCCACCGCTACACCATCGGGCGCATGACACAAGCCAAGCGCAAAACGGTGCGCACCTCGTCCCTTACCAAAATCCCCGGCATCGGTGACGCCAAAGCCAAAAAGCTCCTATCCGCCTTTGGCGGACTCGCCACCCTCAAAAAGGCCACCCGCGAAGAGATTGAGGCCATATCGGGAATTTCAAAAAAGGATGCAAAGAGCATTATAGAGTATTTCAAAAAGTAACAAGAGACAAACGGTTATTGCAAAACAAAACCACTATATGTCATCCTGAGCTTGTCGAAGTTTTGTTGAGGGAGTGAGCCGCAGGCGACGATCCGATACAAAACCAAGGCGCAAAGCGCCGCAGGGATCTCCAAACGAGTTTGGGTGGCTTACCAAAGAAAAAGTAACATCCCATCAAAAAGCCACCGAAAGTCGTTACGAGATCCCGCTTCGCCCAAAGGCTCGCGCTTTCACCTCGTTCTTCACTCGGTGAAAGTTCGACTTCGCTCAGGATGACGGGCTGATTGATTAAGGAGTAATGATATGAAGTTGTCCAAAGAAGAGAAAAAGGCTCTGCTGCAAGCGTACAACGAGAAGCAAAACAAAAAATATCTTCTCTCAAAAAGAGACGTTAAAAGCATGTTTAACTATATTTCAAAGCAACTTTCGGCAGATGAATGTGACCACACATTAAAGCACACTTGTGCTTGGCTCGCTAAAAAAATTGAAGATGAGAATACGCGTCAACAAGTGCTGAACGAAATCCAAGAAGATGGCGGATACTGTGATTGCGAAGTGCTCCTGAATTGCTACGAAAGATACGATTTAGATTATTAAATTTTGAAATTTCTTTGCTAATGAAAATGGGCGATTCACTCTTCGCCCACACCACCGCAAACAAGTTTCTTAGCGCGCGGGGTCTTGGCGGTGCCCACGCGCTCGCGATAGCCAAAGCGAGGTTTATCCTCGCAACGACCGTCTATTAGTAAACTAACGAATACATTTAGAAAAAATTGTCAGGAAGTTCTTGAAAAGGGTTTTGGGAAAACTTCTTCCAAGAAGTTTTCCCCAAGAAAAAGGAACAAACATGCGCATTATTACAGGAAAAGCAAGAGGAACAAAACTGAATACATTGTCGGGGGAGGCAACGAGACCGACGGCAGAGCGGACGAAGGAAGCGGTTTTTTCGATGCTGCAAAACGAGATTGCGGGCGCAAGAGTGCTCGACTTGTTTGCAGGCTCGGGACAGCTCGGACTTGAGGCGCTCAGCAGAGGCGCGGAATACGCGGTGTTCAACGATTCGTCGAGAGAGGCAGCCGCCATCATTCGCGCAAACGTCGAAAAAACGCATTTTGCCGATGCGTGCGAGGTCCTTTCCACCGATTGGCAGGCAGCTTTGCGACGCCTTGCGGGGCGCGAGAGATTTGAACTCTCCTTCCTCGATCCCCCCTACGCGGGCGGATTTTTGCCCAAGGTTTTGGCAAAAATGCTGGAGTGGGATCTGCTTACCGAGGGCGGCATCATCGTTTGTGAAAGCGCCGACGAGGGTGACGTTTTTGGCGGCAATGAAGAGCTGAAAAATCAATTTATCATTCGACGTGTGGCGCGTTACGGCGCGGCGTGCGTCACCGTTTTAGAAAAAGGGGGAGAGTAAAAATGAGTCTTGCAATTGTACCGGGCAGCTTTGACCCGATGACGCTGGGACATTTGGAGCTGATCAAAACGGTTGCCAAACGCTACGACGAGGTCGTGGTGGCAATCATGGTCAACCGCTCCAAAAAATATCTGTTCGATCTGAATACGCGCGTTGCCATTGCCGAGGAGACTGTCAAGGAGCTCCCCAACGTGCGCGTGATCACCGAGAACGGCATGCTCATTGACCTCTTTGACCGTCTTGGTGCCGATGCGGTTTGCAAGGGCTGGAGAAACCAACGCGACTACGATTATGAGTTGCATATGGCAGACTGGAACTCCTCGCACAATCCGCGCTTCCGCACCGAAATGATCCGCGCAAAAAAGTCGGTTGAGCATATCAGCTCCACCGAGGTGCGCCGCCGACTCATGGCTGGTGAGACCCTTGAGGACATCGTCCACCCCAATGCCGAGCACCTGATCTTTGCTCGCTTTATTGAAAACGGAGGTAAGTAATATGGATTTTAAGAATATACGCAATGCATTTTCTCGCACCTCTCTTGCAGTTGCGGGAATTGGTGTTTTGATCGGACTGCTTCTGATCTTTATTCCCGTCGGCTTTTTGCTTGACGTCGTCTTCTTTATCATGGGCATCGTCACCATCGCAGTCAGCCTGCCCGCGCTTCTTGCTTTGCTGCCGCTCCGCCATACGGGCGTTGGCAACGTGAGCCTGATCTGCACCGCCCTGATGGTGGTTGCAGGATTTTTGATGCTCTTTTGGCATAGCAGCATTCTGCTTATCATCGTGGGCGTTGTTATGATCGCGCAACCCATCCTCGCAATTGCAAACGCCACCGACCGTTCCGCTCGCCTGAAGACCGAAGCCCCCAAGCTGATCGTGGGCGTGGTTCTGCTTGTGCTCGGCCCTGCCAAAACCGTTGACGTCCTCTTTGACGTTGCAGGCATTGGCGTTATCATCTTGAGCATCGTTTATTTGATCTCGATGTACCGACTCGTCAAAAAGAGCCAAAACGTCACGGGGGCGCGCGTGTTTGTAGACACCGACGGCAACGGAACCATCGACACCGTTTACGTAGATACCGACGGCAACGGCAAAGCCGACACCGCCACAAGCTACCGCGAAAAGAAATGAACAGATATCAAAAATTAGCCTCTAACACCGTCATTCTGGCCATTGGGACCTTTGGCTCAAAATTGCTCGTTTTTCTTTTAATGCCGCTCTATACGGCGTGGTTGACCACTGCCGAATACGGAGCCGCCGAGATGATTATGGGCATTGCCAATTTTCTCATTCCCATTGCTTGCGTCGGTGTCAGCACAGGCATTTTCCGCTTTGCGGCAGAACGTGAAGCTGATCAAAAGCGCGTTTTTTCCTCGTCCGTTGCCCTTTTGGGGCTGGGACTTGGCGGCTTTTTGCTCCTCTCGCCGCTCCTTTTATTGATCCCGTATTGCAGACCGTACGTGTGGCTTGTTGTCCTTTACGTCTTTTTTGCCGACCTGCAAGCGGTGTGCGCACAGTATCTGCGCGCCATTGACCGCACCGCGCTTTTTGCAGGGCAGGGGATCTTTAACACCGCCCTGACCATTGCATGCAACGTCCTGTTTTTGTTTGTGTTCAAAATGGGCGTTGAGGGGTATGTCCTTTCGGTCATCGTGGGTAACCTGATCACCACCGCCTTTATCGTGATGCGCGCAAAGCTGTGGCGCGTGTTTTCCATTCAAAACGTCGACCGCCGACTGATGAAGGACCTGCTCCGCTTCAGTCTACCCATGATCCCAACAACACTTTGTTGGCTCATCACCGACCTCTCCGACCGCGCCATGGTCACCTACTTTTGGGGCGAGAGCGTCAACGGCGTTTACGCGGCGGCGTATAAGATTCCTACCATCGTCAACCTTGTTGCAGGCATCTTTTTGCAGGCGTGGCAGTTTTCTGCCGTGAGTGAAGAAAAGGACGAGACGGCTTGCTCGCACTTTTATTCTCGCGTGTGGGAAGGCTTTTTGTCGGTCATTATGATCGGCGGCGCAGGGCTGATCCTGCTCTCGCGATTCCTTTCCAAGCTGCTCCTCAACGTCACCTTTTTTGAGGCGTGGAGATATATGCCCACACTCTTGTGTGCGGCGGCGCTCGAAGCGCTTGTTTCTTTCCTTGCAAGCGTTTACCTTGTACGCAAAAAGAGCAGCCACTCCTTTGTCACCGCTCTTGTGGGAGCGCTGGCGAATATCGCGCTTAACTTGTGGCTTATTCCCGCAATAGGTGCGCTTGGAGCTGCCATCGCAACTCTTGCAAGCTATGCCTTGGTGCTGGTTTTGCGCATGATCGATGCACCGCGCATCATTCCATTTAAGCTCTGCTTGCCTCGCCTTTGCATCAGTATGGCGCTTCTCCTCGGGGCAGCCGCCATTATGACGCTCGACGTCAAAGGCCGCATCTTGTGGACACTTTTGTGCACCCTTGCCATCTGCGCCATCAACGCTCCCGCACTCCTTAAGGGACTGCGCGCGATCGTTGCAAAGAGAATGAAATAGGGATGTGTTTGTGGGGGAACTCTTTTTGAGAAAAGGGTTCCCCCACACCCCTTCCCAAAAACTTCCTAACAAAAATGATAAAAAGGGTTTTCAAAGATACGGATAGACAGTCGGCGCAAGTCTGTGACTTGCTTTGGCTGCCGCGGGCGGGTAGGCACCTCCAAGACCCCATCCGCTAAAAGAGTTGTTTTGCTTTTAGGCGATTCGTGAATTGCCCCTACAAAATGTTTTCAACTTCAACGTAGGGGCGACCATTGGTCGTCCGTTTTTGTGTAATAGCAAAATATACCGTCAGCTTGTCATCCTGAGCGTAGTCGAACTTTTTC
>JAZNYU010000120.1:0-3540 GCA_045594605.1 Eubacteriales bacterium | reverse complement strand
GATCAGGACAACGAGTAAAAGACGGAACGTGTTGTGTTTCATAATCAAACCTCCAAAAATAGTAGCAGTTCGCAATCACTTCAACGGATTTCCGTTGGCATCGCATTTGGTAATTGAGAAGACGTTGGGGACGATCGGGGGATAAATTTCTTGTACCATGGTGTCGTATTCCACGATAATATAGTCACCTACCGATACGGCGGTGTAGCCCTCAAAGTTGGTAGAAACGTAAGCAGGTGTGCCGTTTTCGAGTGAGGACGTGCATTGATCGATAACGGTAACGAACAGCTGCTTTTCGTGGACTTCGGTCACCTTTGCAACAAAGTATGCCGAGGGATCGGGTTTAGGTCTGCAGGATGCGAGAAAACAAAGGGGAAGAACAAGCAGAAGCGCCAACGAGAGAGCAAAGATTTTATTCTTTTTCATAACATACCTCCCAAAAAGCTTATTTCGTGTTCAGCTTTGCAAGCAGAGCGCGGAACTCTGCACGCTCGGGGGAGTCGGAAAGATCCAGCGCGTTGAGCGAGTGCAGGACGTTATCAAGATCAAAGCCCTGTGGCAAATAGTTGCTGTTGTGCAAGAGCATGCAGGTCTCGATCACCGCGATCATAAAGGTGCGGTCTGCATCGGGGGCTCTTTGGTAGTCGGCATAGCCGATGCTATAACTGTTGGGGAATACCGATGCGGTGTCGTTGGGCAGCTTGTAGTTTACGGCAAGATTAAGCCAATTTGCACCCTCGGTCATGGCAGCCTCGGTGAGCGAAAGCTCGTAGCATACGGTAACCTGATGTCCCGCGCCGACCTCGCCTGCATCCTTGGTGTCATCGGTGAAGTCTTCCTCATTGAGAATTCTGTTTTCGTATCCGATGAGGCGGAAGGAAGAAACGTAGGTCTTATCAAAGGTGATCTGCATCTTCACGTCCTTTGCAACCGTATAGAGGTTGGCAAACAGATCGGTGGAAAAGATCTTTTCGGCTTCGCTCTCGCCATCCACGTAGAGGTAAACGCCGTTGCCGTTGTCGGCAAGGGTCTCCATCTTTTCGTCGCGGTAGTTGCCTGTGCCAAAGCCGAGGACGGAGAGGAAGATGCCCGCGTCACGCTTTTGGGAGATATAATTCTTGAGCTGGCTCTCGGAGGAGATACCTACGTTGAGGTCGCCGTCAGAAGCCATAATAATGCGGTTGTTGCCGCCTTCAATGCGGTGCTTTTCGGCAATTTGATATGCCATCCGCAAGCCTGCCTCGCCGTTTGTCGAGCCGCTTGCCGTGAGGGAAAGAATGGCGTTGAGAATGGTCTCTTTTCTGTTACCGGGGCAACCGTCAAGCACAACGGCTTCTCTGCCCGAGTAGGTGACAATGGAGATGGTGTCATTTTCGGTGAGCTGATCGGTCAGATGAGAGAACGCGGTCTTGAGCAGAGGGAGCTTGTCGGAGGACATCATAGAACCCGATACGTCAATCAAAAAGACGAGGTTGTTGCCCTCTGTGGGGGTAGCGTCGGCTGCCTGCAAGGTCATGGTCAAAAGAACGTTGTTGCTGTTCCAGGGGCAGGGGAGCAGTGCGGAGTTGACCGAGAAAAGCTCGTTCTCGTCGGGTTGCTCTGCCGTGTATTTGAAGTAGTTGAGAAATTCCTCGGTGCGGAAGGTAGAGGAATAACGGCTGAGCTCTGCCCAGGAGTATCCACTGTTGACCAGCTTGCGGAAGTAGGTGTAGGACGCGGTGTCAACGTCGGCGGAAAGGGTGGAGACGTTGTTTTGCTGCGTGCTCACAAAGGGGTTTTCTACAAACGTATTGCCGCCCTCTTCGGGAGCCTCGGGAGCCGAGGGAGCCATTTCGGGCATCGTGTTGCCGGCCATGCCGTTAAGGTTGGGGGCGTTGCTTCCTTCGTTGCCGGGTCCGGGTGCGTAAGCATCACCTTTCATCGCATTGCAGGACGTGATGCAAAAGAGCAGAGCGGTTACAAATAACATAAAGAAAATGGAATAGATCTTGCGTTTCATAAAAATCTCCTTTCTGCCGTTGTGCGGCAGTACAAAAATGACGGTAAAATTCCCGCGTCGCTTGCGACAAAAATGAGTTGATCCGCATTTTTAGGGAATTTTGTGCGTGAAAGAGGTGCGCTTTTGCTTTTTTGGTTGCGAAACTTTCACGCTACCTTCCTTTCGGTTGTTAGTTCAAGATATCCGAAATACAGGAGATGAGAGAGGAGGAGGGGAGGATTTCTGCCTCGTAGTCAAAAAGGACTGCGTGACCGCGGTTGCCGTCGGTATCCTTGAGGTAGGGGGAAAGAACGGTGCCGTCCTCGCAAACGAGCCATACGCGGCAAAGAAGCTCGGGGGAGCTTGCGCCAACCTCGTCGCCCTTGCCCAAAAGGTCAAGAATGCGGTCAACCTCACTCTTTGTCAGGTCGCGGCTGCGATAGAGCGTTTCGTCTTCCTCATACTGCAACACAAGGTAGGTCGAGCCAAAATAGTCGACCTCGCCTGCCGAGATTTTTGTGCAATTCAGGGTTGCGCGGTTTTCGGTCAGGTAGGCATCCAGCGTTGCGGGGGGAACCGCCTCGGGAGATTCGGCTTTGTGAAATCCACCAAAGAGGTTGTCAAGCATGGGGGAGTTCAACAGTCCGCCTGCAAGCACCACCACAAGAATGCAAGCCACCGCCGCGATCCACGGGCGGATATTGATCCTTCGCTTGCGATAGGTGAGTGCCTCTTGCAAGTAGATGTCGCCAATGTTGCCGATCTCGTCAAACAGAAAGGCGGCTTTGTTCATTTTATTATTACGGTTCATAACAAATCACTCGCCTCCAATCTGATTTTGAGTTGCTCGCGTAAGCGATGCAGGGTGACCTTTACCTTGCCTTCTCCAATGCCCATTTCGGCGGCAATCACGTTTACGGGCTGTGCGTAAAAGTAACGGCGCACAAAAATGGCACGCTTCTCTTCGGTAAGAGCGATCAGGAACGCATTGAGCTCATTTCGTAACAGACCGCGCTCATATTCCGCCATAGGCGTGTTTTCATCGGGAATGCACTCGGTCAGTTCCGCAATCATGCTATCCATACCGCCGCGCTTTGCGCGGTGATCGTGCCGCCAGCGGTCGATCGAGATCCGCCGCGTGATTTTGGAAAGGTAAGGACCGAGATACATCGGCCTTGCCGAGGGCATCGTGTTCCACGCACCAATGTAGGTGTCGTTGACACACTCCTCTGCATCCTCAAAGGAGGAAAGCAGAGAATAGGAAAGAGAATGTAGCATCCTGCCGTACTTGGTTTGCGTTTCGGCAATCGCCCTCTCGTCTCGTGCCCAGTAAAGATCAACGATTTTGTAGTCCTCCATAAAAATTCTCCTGTTTTTTCGGGCTTCACTCTATAACTCGCCCTTTTGTGCCAAAGGTTACACTTTTTTCTAAAAATTTTTGCAGTTTTTCAAAAAAGATTTTTTCTACCTTTATCATATCAAAAAATGCGGGGATTGTCAAGGGAAATTGTGGGGGAACTTCTTGCAAGAAGTTCCCCCACACCAAGTCGGATCGTAGCCAT
>JAZNYU010000119.1:0-8730 GCA_045594605.1 Eubacteriales bacterium | reverse complement strand
CTCTTGTGAAATAGCGCAATTGCGATCATATTTGCCAAAGCAGCGGCAATACAATAAATCAGCATGATCGATACTCCTTTCGCTTTCGTTGTGTACTTTTATTATAGCACACGCCCCATCCAAAGGCAATACCTTCCGGAAAATTCAACTAAATGGTTAGTTTTCACGGACCGCCACTCAACTTTCTTAACGAGCAGGGTCTCGGTGGCCCCTGGGGGCTCGCGGCAGCAAAAGCGAGGTTTACCCTCGCGCCGACCGTCTGTCCGTATCTTTAGATTTACCTTTCTTGATCTTCTGTTAGAGAGTTCTTGAAGGGGTGTGGGGGAACTTCTTGCAAGAAGTTCCCCCACAAACATTATAACATTTCAATCAATTTTTCAATGGTCTGCCAGAAGATCTCGACGGAGGCAAGATTGAGGCGTTCGTCGGGCGTATGGACGTCGCGCATATCGGGGCCGACGGAGATGACGTCAAGGCCCGGGAGCTTGGAGGCGATGATGCCACACTCAAGTCCTGCGTGGATGACGTCAACGATGGCATCCTTGCCGGTGACCTCGCGGTAGGCACGCGCGTAGAGGTCACGCAAGGGCGAGACGGGCGCATAGTCCCAACCGGGGTAGCGACTGTAATGCTTGGTGACACATCCCGTAATACGAGCAAGCGTATCCAGCTCGTCGATGGAAGCATCCAGACGGCTCTCGATCGCCGAGCGCGATGAGAAAACAAACTCGATTTCGTCACCTGTGGTGGTGATAACGCCGAGGTTACGCGACCACTCGGGGAGAGACTTGATGTTGTAGTTCATTTCCTTAACGCCGTTGTCAACGGTTGCGAGAATGGCAATCAGTTGTGCCGTGTCGGTTGCCGAGAACATCCCCTCGGGTGCCTCGGTAGGCGTGACGGTGACAAAGAATCCCTTGTCATCCCCTGCCAATTCAGTAGCGATTTCGGCGGCGGTCTGCTCGATCAGCGCGGTGGTTTTTGTTGCGTCCTCGGTAACGATGACTGCCTCGCAAATGCTCGGGATGGCGTTGTCCTTTGAGCCACCGTTAAGAGATACGAGGTGCGCCTCGCCCTCGGCTTTTTGCCACTTGGCAAGAATACGCCCCATGAGCTTGTTGGCGTTGGCGCGACCGGAGCAGATGTCCACACCCGAGTGTCCGCCAAAGAGACCTTGCAGAGAAACCTTCAAACATTCGCCCGTAACGGGAACGCGCGCAGAGGTTTTGGTGAGCGTGGAGCGCAATCCACCCGCACATCCTGCGGTGATGATGCCAAGATCCTCGCTATCCATATTGATCATTTTGCGTGCGGAAATATGGGAATAATCAAAGCCCTCTGCCCCATCAAGCCCCACCTCTTCGGCAGAGGTGAACAGACACTCCAGCGTGGGGTGCGAGGAAAGCGCGCCGTCAAGAAGCGCGAGCATGGTGGCAACGGCAATGCCGTCATCGGCACCGAGGGTGGTGCCCTTGGCGCGCAAAAAGTCGCCATCGATATAAAGAGACAAGCCGTCCTTCATAAAATCGATGTCAGAGTCGGCGGTCTTGACGCAGACCATATCGGTGTGCCCTTGGAAGAGCAAGGGAGCGCGGTCTGCCATATCGGGGGTGGCGGGCTTTTTGATCAGGACGTTGTGCAAGTCATCGCGGTAGCATTCCAGTCCGCGGTCAGCGGCAAAGGCACAGAGGTGATCGGCAATTTTTTCTTCGTGATAGGACGGATGCGGAATGGCGCAGAGGTCCTCAAAAAAGCGAAAAACAGATGCGGGCTTGCGGTTTTGGATGAGGTAGGACATAATGGTTTTCCTTTCGGTTACAGGTAATGAAAGACGGTGATAAAATCACCGTCTTGGGTTGTTAAAAGTTAAAGTGGCTTTGTGAGAAAGTTTTTGATAAAACTTTTTTCAAAAAGTTTTCGAGGTCAAGGGCGAGTAGCCCTTGTCGTGCCTCGCAAGGCGCGAAACAAAAACTCGGCGTTTCTTTTGGATAGGGTTTTCTTTGCGCCTCCTTTTTGCAAAGAAAAGCCGGCTATGGATTTTATGTTGACAAACAGTCCGTTCGTTCACAAAGAGTTCTTAGCCGATTTTTCTTTTGACGAAATAGGCGCAAAAGAAAAATCTATTAAAAAGAAAAGCGCCGAATATGGGGGGCGCTGCCCCTCCACCCCGCAAGCTTTTGAAAAAGCTTGACCAAAACTTTTCTCTTAGGGTTACTTGAAATTTTAGGCGCTCGCGTCAGACGCGGCTTCTCTTATCTCGCGAGATGTTGATCGCGCCCTCTTGCAACAGGTCAAGATTGTCAAGAGATTTGCCCGTGCCGATCGCTACACACGATACCGCATCCTTGGCTACTCTCGTCTTAATTCCCGTTACCTGCGTGACAAGCTGGTCGAAGCCGTAAAGCAGACTTCCGCCCCCCGTCATTACAATGCCGTTGTGCAAAATGTCGCCAAGCAGCTCGGGCGGCGTGTTTTCAATCACCCAGCATACGGCATCCAAAATTGCCGTTACGGGCTCGGCAAGCGCCTCGATCATCTCCTTGGAGCTGATGGTGATCACCTTGGGAAGTCCCTGACGGATGCATCTTCCCTTTACCTCTACGTGTACCGCTTCGGGGTGATCAAATACGGCGCCGATCTGCTTTTTGACCGCCTCGGCAGTCCGTTCACCGATGAGCACGTTGTACTTGCGGCGCACGTAACGAATGATCGCCTCGTCGAATTTGTCGCCCGCGATCTTGGTGGAGCGGGATACGACAACGCCGCCAAGAGAAAGAACGGCTACGTCGGTGGTGCCACCGCCAATGTCAACGACCATGTTGCCAATGGGGGCGTAAATGTTCAGCCCTGCGCCGATCGCGGCAGCAACGGGCTCTTCAATCAGGTAGGTCTTTTGCGCGCCCGCTTCGCGTGCGGCATCCAGCACTGCCTTTTCCTCCACCTCGGTAATGCCCGAGGGGATGCAGATCATAACGTGCGGCTGGAAAAAGAGATTTCCGCAAGCGCGACGAATGAAATACTGGATCATTTTGAGCGTGACCTCGTATTGGCTGATAACGCCGTCACGCAAAGGTCTTACCGCAACGATGTTGCCGGGGGTTCTGCCCAGCATTTGCTGTGCCTCGATGCCCACCTTGAGGATGCGATCGGTGTTGGTGTCGATCGCTACTACCGAGGGCTCTTGGAGCACGATGCCCTTGCCTTGCACGTATACCAGAACGGTTGCGGTGCCGAGGTCTATGCCGATGTTGCGGCTGAGCTGGAATTTTTGAAAAAGGGACTTTGCACGTTCAACAAGGCTCTGTTTCGGACGCTTTTTTTGTGCACGCCCTGCAGAGCTTTGGCGAATATTTGCCGCATTCTTTGCTTGTTCTGCTTTTTTCACGAGCAAGACCTCCCTTCTTCTTACAGTTCTTCGAGTTTATTATACATTATTTTCCTAACAAAATCAATATATTTTGTAAAAATTCTAAAATACGAAAAATGATCTCAATGCAGATCCTTGTTGTAAACGTCGGATGCGATCGCCAACGCCCAAACAGAGGTAGCGCCTGCGCGGCGCAAAAGCTTGGTGCAACGCGCCATGCCGTTGCCGGTGGTAACGATGTCATCCACCAAAAGCAGGATCTTGCCCCGACAGTCCGCTCCCTTTTTCAAATCAATGGAGCCGCGCGCGTTGCGGATGCGCTGGGCAGGTGTCAGCTTTTTCTGCTCCTCGCCACCACGTCTACGGCAAAGCAAAGGTCTCATTTCCAAGGAGCAATTCTCTGCCACACGGCGTGCAAGCTCGGCGGCTTGATCGATGCCGTTTTGCAGATAGGCGCGGCGTGTGCGCGGCAGATAGGTCACGATCACGTCCTCGCGGCAAAGTCCTTCTTCTTGCAAAATCTTTTCTGCCATCCCCGAGAGGCGACCTGCAAGATAGGCATAGGCGCGGTCATGGTTTTTGCGTTTGACAAGATAGATCAATCGGTTTTGCACGAGCGTGCGACGGCTTGGGACGTAGTAGACCAATTTGGAAAACCCCGCGCATTTTGCCTTTCTCATACGCTCGGGCATACATCCGCATTCCTTCACCTTCTTAGCGCAAATGCCGCAGGTTTCCAGCTCCTCGCTTTCCCACTCGGCAAGGCAGGAAGGACACAGTGAGGGCGCCGCTCCATCGGTGGGAGATTGCCACGCAAGGAGCGTATGACACGCCGCACACTTGGGTGGGAATAACAGATCGCGCAAATAGTTCAACCACTGCATCACTCTACCTCGCCAAGCCAACGGCAAAGCCCCGTGTAGCGCATGGATTGTCGGTTATTCTCTACCATGGTGCGTATCTTATCCTCGCGCCCCACGAGAATGACCATATTCTGCGCACGGGTGACGGCTGTATAAAAGAGATTGCGAGAGAGCAGCATTTCGGCGGCAGAGCCCAAGGGAATGACCACGATAGGATACTCACTACCTTGGCTCTTGTGCACCGTTACAGCATATGCCGGCTCGAGCTCGTCAAGCATATTGAAGTCGTAATCGGCAAGACGGTCGTCAAATTCGATCTGCATTTTTTCGTCGCTTCGGTCAATGCGAAGAATGGTACCGATGTCGCCGTTGAAAACGCCGTTGCCCCAGGAGCCGTCCTCGCGCTCCCAATAAAGGTCGTAGTTGTTTTTGATCTGCATCACGCGGTCTCCCTCGCGGAAGACGATCTCGCGGAATGTATACTCACGCTTGTATTCGCTTGCGGGGTTGAGCACGCTTTGAAGCAGCACGTTGAGGTGCTCGGTTCCCGTCTCGCCGCGGCGAGAGGGTGCGATGACCTGCACGCCCTTGGTGCCCATTTCCCCGTAGGTGCGCGGCAGACGGACACTGCAAAGCCCTGCCACGGTCTCGGCAATTTCGGCGTCACTTGCACGCGGCAAAAAGAAGAAATCGTTGTCCTTAACGTCAAGGCGCGGCATATTGCCGTGGTTGATGGCGTGGGCATTGGTAACGATCAGACTCTGCTGCGCCTGACGGAAGATCTCATCCAGACGCACCGTTGCAAACCTTCCGCTTGCCAACAGATCGCAAAGCACGTTGCCCGCCCCCACCGAGGGGAGCTGATCGGCGTCGCCGATGATCACGAGCCGCGCGCCCGGCTTGATGGCACGCAAAAGCGCAGCCATCAGCGCGTTATCCACCATGGATGCTTCATCCACAATGATGGCGTGCTCGTCGAGCAGATTGTTCTCGCAGCGTTGGAAATGTGCGTGACCGCCCGTCTCACCGCCGCCGTATTCAAGCAGACGGTGAATGGTCTTGGCTTCGCAGGAGGTGGACTCGGACAGTCGCTTTGCCGCACGCCCCGTAGGAGCAGCGAGGGCGACCTTGAGCCCCATGCTGTCAAAAATGTGCAAAAGCGCACGCACGACTGTGGTTTTACCCGTTCCGGGACCGCCCGTAAGCAGCATAACACCGCTCTCAAGTGCGGCAAAGATGGCGCGGCGTTGCTCTTTTGCGTATTGGATGCCGCTCTCGCGCTCCTCGCGCTTGATAAAGGCATCGATGTTTTCGGTGTTCATCACGTCGCAAACCTTGTCAAGAAGCGTCAGCTTGCGCGCAATGTATCTTTCATCCTCAAAGGATTGTTTGTCGTAAACGTAATGCACCTCGTCCCAATAGACGGTGCAAAGCTTTTTCTCTTTGATCAAGGCGGAGATAGCTTGATCCACCGCCTCGGTGGGAGCACCGAGCAACTTGGAAGCTCCTGCGACCAATCGCCCGCGCGGCAGGCAGACGTGCCCGTTTTGATGCGCGTTTGTGGTGAGCAGGTGCTTAACGCCGCTGGCAAGTCGGTCGGGGGAATCGAGCGCAAGTCCTAACTTGATCGCCAAGCGGTCGGCTCTCTCAAAGCCGATGCCCTCGATCTCCTCGCAGAGCATATAGGGGTTGCTTTTGGCAACGTCAACCGCGCTGCTGCCCCACTTTTTGTAGATGCGCACCGTGGTGACAGCGCCGAAATACTCGCGGAAGAAAAGCATTGCCGAGCGAATGCCCGCCTTGTTTTTGAATTCCTCGGAGATCACGCGAGCGCGCTTGGGCGTGATGCCGTTGATCTCTGCGAGCCAATCGGGGTGGTTTTCAATGATGTCAAAGGCTTCTTCACCAAACGCATCAATAATGCGTTGGGCGGTTTTGGGACCGATGCCCTTGATGGTGCCCGATGAGAGATAGCGCAGCATAGATGCTTTGTCGGCAGGCAGCTGCTTTTCGGCTTGCTCTACCTTAAACTGCCGTCCGTATTTGGGATTGTGCACCCACTTGCCCCATACTGTAACAAGGTCGCCCTCGCCAATGTAAGGGAGCGTGCCCGTGATGGTAACAAGATCGTCGCTATCGGTGCCGAGATCGCAAATGGCATATCCATTTTCGTCGTTGGCATAGATCACGCGCTCAATGCTGCCCGAAAGCTTTACCATGCCAATCTCATCCATTGGTCCCTGCATAAAATTTGCATCAAACTCTGCCATTGCAATCTCTCCTTTCTTTGTAAGATTCGTGGGGAAAACTTCTTGAAAGAAATTTTCCCCACGCCCCTTTCAAGAACTTCCTACAAGAAATCATTAGCAAATTCCTAACTTTTTCTTGTTGCTCTTATATTTCGGCTAAAATTTTGTAATCGTTTGTAGGTTATTTCAAAAGTGTTTTGAGCTCATCAACGAGGTCGCACGCTTCCCACGGAACATTCAGGTCTTCTCTGCCCATGTGACCGTAAGCGGCTACCTGACAGTAGATGGGACGGCGCAAGTCAAAGCGCTTGATGATTGCCGCAGGGCGAAGGTCAACCAGCTCGGCTACCTTGGCTTCGATCAGGGCCTCGTCAACGCGAGAAGTGCCAAAGGTATCGATCAGAACGGATACAGGTCTTGCTACGCCGATGGCGTAAGCTACCTGAACCTCACACTTGTCGGCAAGTCCGGCTTTTACAACGTTCTTGGCGATGTAGCGAGCCGCATAGCAAGCGGAACGGTCTACCTTTGTGGGGTCCTTGCCCGAGAAAGCACCGCCGCCGTGGCGTGCGTATCCACCGTAGGTGTCAACAATGATCTTTCTACCGGTCAAGCCCGTATCCCCTGCAGGACCGCCGATCACAAAGCGTCCCGTGGGGTTGATATAGATCTTGGTTTCACCGTCCATCATGCCTTCGGGAATGATGGGCAGAATGACCTCGCGCTTGATGTCCTCGCGGATCTGCTCGATGCTGACCCGGTCACTGTGTTGAGAGGAAATGACAACAGTATCTACGCGAACGGGCTTGCCATTCTCATCATATTCAACGGTAACTTGGGTCTTGCCGTCGGGACGCAGATATTTGAGCGTGCCGTTCTTGCGCACCTCGGTCAGGCGGAGCGCCAGCTTGTGCGAAAGAGAAATGGGCAGAGGCATCAGCTCGGGCGTCTCGTTGCAGGCATAACCAAACATCAAACCCTGGTCACCTGCACCAATGTCGAACTCGTCGGCGTCGCCGTTCTTGGCTTCAAAGGACTTGTTAACGCCCATTGCAATGTCGGGGGATTGCTCGTGCAGAGAAATAATGACCGCACAGCTGTCGCAGTCAAAGCCGTATTTTGCGCGGTCGTAACCAATCTCGCGGACAGTGTCGCGGACGATTCTTTGCACGTCCACGTCGGCGCGAGTGGTGACCTCACCCATTACACACACAAGACCTGTGGTGCAAAAGGTTTCGCAGGCTACGCGGGACATAGGATCCTGGCGCAGCATTTCATCAAGGATGGCATCCGAGATCTTGTCGCTGATCTTGTCGGGATGTCCCTCGGTAACAGATTCACTTGTAAATAATTTTCTGTTCAACTTCTCACTCATTTTCTTACTCCTTCAATATGTTTGTTCTCTAAAACATATCTTTTTTGACAACAAAAAAACTCCGCACAGACGGAGCATTTGGCTCTCATCTAACAGGATTTAGCACCTTACCCCACGGCAGGTTGCTGTAACATCATCGTGCCTGTCACTACGTTACTCTTGATAAGATATATTTTATTACATATAGTATAACATAAAAAAACCCCCTTTGCAAGAGGGGGAGAGGACTTTTTTTCATTTTTCGAGGGTTTTATCAATGAAAATGTATCGAAACAAAAGAGTTATAGCCAAGCAAACGCTCCGTATGTCATCCGGAGCGAAAAAATCGCACCGCGATTTTGCAGTCGAAGTTTCACCGAGTGAATAACGAGGTGAAACCGAGGAGCGACGCGACGATGGGATCTCCGAACAAATTTGGGTAGCTTACCAAGAGAAAATGTTACATCCCCTCAAAAAGCCACCGAGGCGCGTTGCGAGATCCCGCTACGGCTTCGCCTTGCGCTTCTGCCTCGCTCCTCGCTCTGCAGAAGTTCGACTCCGCTCAGGATGACAAGCTGACGGGATGTTCGTTTTCAAAAAACAGAAAGAATGGCCACCGCATTTATGGGATGCGGTGGGCGGATTTGTTTATTTTTGAGAATTACGGTCATAGGAAATTTTTACAAATTCTTTTCCAATGTCGATTGTGCAACCGCGTTCGGCGTATTTTTCGTAATACTCTTTATGGTTGTAATATTCGTCGAGCGACATCATAGATGCGCCGCCCTGCTTATACAATTCTTCTATCTGTTTGAGTATATAAGAATCGGAATAGGGATCGATCAGAGGCATACCAAAATAGGCATAAATATCGTTTTCTTTCTTTTCGTCCATTAC
>JAZNYU010000118.1:0-18083 GCA_045594605.1 Eubacteriales bacterium | reverse complement strand
CTATGGACAGTCGGCACGAGATGAAACCTCGCTTTTGCTTTCGCAAGTTCGCAGGCACCACCGAGACCCTGCTTGCTAGGAGAGTCGTTTTGCATCAAATGATATTTGTAGGGGGCGACGTCCTCGACGCCCCGCCACTAACGAATTACCGTATGCAAAAATCATTCACCCCCGAATAATAAAAAAGAAGCTCACCGCGGTGAGCGTCTTTTCGCTTTTTATTTTTGATTTTTCTTGGCGGAAACTTGTATGACTTTGACCTTTCTCTTTTTGCCAAACAGCGTTCCTGCTACACCCGAAAGGACACCGCCGATGGGCCAGATGACCCAAGTAATATCCCAGCGATCTGTCAAAAAACTGACGCCGAGGTAAAGTGCCAGAACAAGCATCCAATAAACGTCGCCGATCAACTCAAAGCGTGCGGCGTTCTCCTTATGTCTTTCGGTATAGTCTTCCAATTGTAAGAGCTTTTGATATGCGCCGCGCAGATAGCAGGTGCGCACGATGATGTAAACACCGATGGCAGCAAACACAAACAGCAATCCAACACTTGCAACCAAAAGGATTGTATGCTCGGGGAACAAGCATCCTGCAAGAATG
The DNA here is from genome assembly GCA_045594605.1 of Eubacteriales bacterium. Taxonomy (GTDB): domain Bacteria; phylum Bacillota; class Clostridia; order Oscillospirales; family CAG-272; genus UMGS1865. The sequence goes on along the minus strand of JAZNYU010000118.1, from coordinate 17,483 downwards.
AGCTGCAACGCGCCAAAAATGCAAAGCAGAATACCCACAGTGATGCGCAAAAGCTCTTTTTTGTTGTTTGTTTCGTAGTCCTCGCGCAGCGTTTTTTCAAGCGATTCGGGAAGGACGATAGCATTCTTTTCCAAATATTCGTATTTGGAGAGCGACATTCCTGTGGGGATGAAAATGGCAATAGCCGCACCCACAAAAACAAACAGCATCAAAAGTCCGCCTGCAGCGGCGATGCCTTCGGTAATATACGCCCCTGCCTCCAAAAGAGCTGAAAAAACAAAAAGGAAAACAGGTGACAGGATGCACAAAAGCACGCCAAGGGCGATGCGAGGACCTGCCTTTTTGATGGCGGCAAGGTATTCGTCCGCTTCGGCGGCGCTTACCTCACGCGTGGGGAGCGGTTCTTCCTCAATGATCTGTGTAACCTCTTCCCCATCGGTATCGGCAAAGGCCTCTGCCGTTTCGTTTTCAGAATGGGAAGCATCCTTTAATAAATAGTCGGTGGAGACGCCAAAGAGCGTGCTCATTGCCACGATCTTATCAAGCTCGGGATTGGAGATGCCCGACTCCCATTTTGAAACAGATTGACGGGAGACGTCCAGTCGCTCGGCAAGCTCCTCCTGCGACCAGCCGCGGCTCTTGCGCAAATTGATAATTTTTTCAGATAACATTGTCAAAACTCCTTTCGATTTATCTGTAACCAAAGTATAGCAAATCTCCATCGGTTGCACAAGCAATTCGGCTTGGAAATTTGTCAACCTGCGGTTGCATTTTTATTTTTGGGATGCGTTTTGGCTCGTTTTTTGCTAAACGGGTGTTATTTTCCACTTTTTTCAATCACCGTAATGTCAAAGGTCATCTCAAACGTGCGGTTCCACGGATAGCGGAAATTTGACACCGAGACCTCTGCCAAATAAGGGGCGAAAGACCCCTTGAGCGAGGTGATCACGCGCCCTTGATTGATGCGCTCCAACACACTCTCGAGCGAGCAGGGTGACGTACTTTGCAGCAAGCCTTCAATGGTGTTATCAAAGCATTTATAAGAAATATCCTTGATATAGGCAAAGGTCATCGCCCCTAAAAAGCCCTCGTTTGCCCGATTTGTGGAAACTGTCACGGATTGCAGATAGGAATAGCGCGCCGTGCTTTGCGAAAGCGCAATGCCAATGGCGTTTGCGGCGGTGTTCCAGCTGGAATAGCCGAGCAATTGGCAAAGGTCGATTTCACCGTCTCCCATCAGCATTTCGGCAAGGCGCTCGGGGGCGTTGGAAACGTCAACGATCGCGGTGGGAATGCCTTCCCTTTGGTTCTTTTTGAGGTGCTGCAAAAGGGCTTCTCGGTGCGCGTTTGTGCTACCGTAGGTAAGCAAAAGGACTTCTAAAGTATCCCCACTCTGCTCTTTTTGCGTTGCCAACAGTGCTGACAGATGCGACTGCACGCTCTCGTCAAGTGTTCCGATGTCATACCCGTCGGCAGGTTGGTCCTTGCCCTCTCCAAAGTAGGTCAGGGTGACCTCGGCGCCGCCGTAGAAATGAGCCGCCATGCGAGAGAGACAACAAAGGCCGAGCTCATCGGTGGCGGCACTCAAAACGCCGCGCTCTCCCATAAGGGCCTGTATGTAGCGAATCTCATTTGTTTGAATGGTGTTTTGCGGACTGGAGTCGTCAACTCCAATGTAGATAAAATCAACCGCATCGGCCGTGGACCGCAAAAAGTAGTCTGTGATTTTGAGCTTGCGCTCACGGGATGCGTGATAAGCGGCAAGTGCCGCATCGGCAAGATCGGTGGGAATGTGGTTGCCGTTTTGGTCGCAAGGATAGCCCGCAACAACATTTTGGAGTGTGAGCTCCTCGCCCTCGAGCACCTTGCGCCCTACTCTGCCATAGGCGCGAAAGGCGTTGTATTCATCTATTTGGTAGCCTTGATAGTTAACGGTAGATGCCAGCCGCATGACCGTATCAAACACGTAAACGGTGTTGGTTTTGCAAAGTGCGAGGACGGTATCCACCATTTTGTATTCCAGCGTCAGGTCGGTGTTAGAGAGCCACCGCGAGGAAACCAAGCCTCCCGAGGTCAGCTGATCGAGCGAGATGATAAAGTGGTCACAGATCTTGTCCGTTTCCAAAAGCCACGCACAAAGTGCCTCGCGGTTGCCCATAACCGAGCCGTCGGCGTTGGGCTCCATATTGTCGAGCGCGGTGCGATAAAGCTCTTCCCTTGGCATGAGCAGCTCGATGCCGACCGACTCTGCCAGAAGTGCAACGCGTTCCCGATTTACGGGGCGATTATCAATGGGGATATATGCCACACGGTGAAGCGTTTTTTCTTCATTTGGCAGCTGCGGTGCTTGCGGCAAAGGGGTCGTTCCCTCTGTGCTCGTTTGTGCGCCAGAGGGCTCGGTGTTCCCGTCTCTACCGCTTGGAAGACAGGCAATAAGTGTTGCGAGGATAAGAAAGCAAAGCATTGCACAAAGCAATCGTGCAAGCCAGGGTCGTCTCATTGCAATGCTCCTTTCTGTCGGTTGTCGATGATTTTATGCTTCGTTCAGCTTTTGCAATACGGCATCAAATTCGGCAAGGTCGGCAATTTCAAACTCGGGGTTGACGTTGCCGCGCTCACGGTGGTGCGGATTAAACCAGCAGGTGTGCATTCCCGCATTGATGCCGCCCTGCATATCGGAGGTCACACTATCGCCAAGGATGATGGCTTCTTCGGGTGTGTATCCCAAAATGCGACTTGTGGCGCGCTCAAAAAACTCGATTTGCGGCTTGTCGGCGCCAAGCTCCTCGGAGAGAAAGATGCCGTCAAAGTAGCGCGCAATGCCCGCACTTGCAATACGGGAATTTTGCACCATGGTGGTGCCGTTGGATGCAATATAGAGCGAATACTTGCGAGAGAGCGTCATCAAAAGACGCGGTGCTCCGTCAATAAAGAAGTGACTTTCGCTCAAGTTTTTTTCATAGAGGGATTGCGCCACGTTGGGCGAGACCTTTCTTCCAAGCTCAAGGAAAAGCTGGCGGAATCTGCCCGTGAGCACCTCGGCGCGTGTCAGCTCCCGACGCTCAAGCGCTTGCCAGTGCGCGCGGTTGATAGCACTGTAACGCGCCACGATCTCCTCGGTCGGGTCAACGTTGAGCGAGCGCAGCGTTTTGGAGAGCGCGACCGCCTCGGAACGGTGAAAATCGAGGATGGTGTCGTCAAGGTCTAAAAAAATAAATTTGATCATAAGGCTCCTTATTTGAGTATGACGTTCTCACGCCCGAGGAGTGCATAGAGCTGCTCCAAAAGATAGGGGGTGAGAGAGACGCCGATGGGAGTTGTCTCATAGCGTTTTTCATCGGCGTAGTAGAAGAAGGCGGGAAAATCCCCTTCCAGAATTTCAACGAGGTTGCGCGCTTTGGAAAAGAGCTCGCCCCTGCCATCGGGAACGCGCAAAAAGAGTCTTTTTGCTTCGCCAATATTCGGTACGGCAGCTGCTTTTTGCTCCTTTTGAGGCGCTTTTTGTGCATACGTGGTGGCTTTTTGCTCGGGTTTCTTCTCTTTTACAAGAGCGGGATCGAAGCGGTTGTTCTCCACCAATTCCTCAACCGTTTGCACAAGAAGCTTGGCATCCTCGTCCTCGCGCAGAGAGATCGTTCCCCTGACGAGCACGGCGCTATCGCGCACGAGAAGCGGAGAAAGCTCCTCAAAAATGTTTGGGAAGACGATGCACTCCATCTCGGCGGTGCGGTCCTCAAGCGTGAAGAACGCCATACGTTTGCCATTTTTGGTGCCCTTGACGGTGACCGAGGTAATAACGCCAACGGTCTTCATCGCGGCACGGTCAACGGGGTCGGCATCCTCGCCGACGGCAACCGAGATCGGTTCAAACTGCAAGGTTTCTACGTGGCGGCTGTATTCATCCAAAAGGCTGCCCGAGAAGTACATTCCTGCGGCTTCCTTTTCCAGCATCAGCTTTTCGCGCACGCTCAACTCGGGAATATCGGGATATTTGACAGCGGGTGCTTCATGGCTGACCTGCCCCGGCATAGAGAACATATCCAGCTGCCCCTCAAGGTTGTCCTTGCCCTTTTGCAGGGCACGCTCGATCATGGCATCGTGAACAGCCAACAGTTGACTGCGATATTTGCCAAGGCAATCAAACGCTCCGCCCTTGATGAGTGCCTCGACCATGCGGCGGTTGAGCTCCCCTGCGGGCAAGCGGTTGATAAAATCGTCAAAGGACGTGAACCTTCCGTGGCGACGTTCTGCAAGGATGTGCTCAAGGAAATGCACGCCCACGTTTTTGAGCGCGAGGAGCCCAAAGCGGATATCCTTGCCCGAGGTCGAAAAGGTCATGCGGCTCTCATTGATGTCGGGCGGCAGCACGCGAATGCCGCGTGAGTTACACTCGGAAATATATTCGGCAACCTTGGTTTGACTGCCGAGCACGCTTGTGAGCAGCGCTGCCATATACTGCTGCGGATAGTGGCATTTGAGATATGCCGTGCGATAGGAAATGATGGCATACGCCGCGGCGTGCGATTTGTTAAAGGCATAATTTGCAAAGCTTTCCATATCCGAGAAGAGTTGCTCGGCTACGGCGGCATCCACGCCTCTCTCACGTGCACCTGCAACAAAGCATTCGCGCTCGGAAAGAAGCACGTCCGCCTTCTTTTTGGACATGGCGCGGCGCACGATGTCGGCGTGCCCAAAGGTATAGCCGCCAATTTCGCGGAAGATGCTCATAACCTGCTCTTGGTAAACAACGCAACCGTAGGTTGAACGCAGGATGGGCTCGAGCGCAGGGGTAACGTATTTGACCTTTTGGGGATTGTGTCGGCACTCGATAAAGGTGGGAATGGAGTCCATCGGTCCCGGACGGTAGAGCGCGATTGCGGCAATGACGTCATCCAGCGATTCGGGGCGCAAATTGGAGAGCATTTGTCTCATACCGCCAGACTCAAGCTGGAAGATGCCGCTGGTCTTACCCGACGAAATGAGCGCATAGGTCTCGGCGTCGTCAAGTGGCAATTTTTCAATATCAAAATGGGGCTCGCTCTCGCGGATCATGCCCTCTGCATCGTGCAGAATAGTGAGATACCGCAGAGCAAGGAAGTCAAATTTGAGGAGTCCCAAGGATGCAACGGTGTCCATATCAAACTGTGTAACGACCGTACCGTTGCTGAGTGCGATGGGTAAATATTCGCTGATTGGCTTGTCGGTAATCACAACGCCTGCGGCGTGGACCGACACGTTGCGCGGCATTCCCTCAAGCGAGCGAGCGGTATCCACAAGACGGCGCACCTGCTCCGAGCCCTCGTAAAGCTTTTTGAGGTCGGGCAACGTGAGCGCGTGATCGATGGTCATGTTCAGCTCCTGCGGAATGGCACGCGCTACCACGTCAACGTCGGCATAGGACATGCCAAGGGCACGCCCCACGTCGCGGATGGATGCTCTTGCCGCCATAGTACCAAAGGTGATGATCTGCGAGACGTGGTCGGTACCGTATTTACGGGTGACGTATTCAATGACCTCGTCGCGGCGGTTGTAGCAAAAGTCAACGTCGATATCGGGCATGGTGACACGCTCGGGGTTGAGAAAACGCTCAAAGAGCAGATCAAAGCGAATGGAATCCACGTCGGTAATGCCCAGTGCATAAGCGACAAGGCTGCCTGCTCCCGAGCCACGCCCGGGACCTACGGGGATATCCTTGCTTTTTGCATAGTTGACGTAATCCTGCACGATGAGGAAATAGTCGGCAAAGCCCATCTCCCCAATCACGCCAAGCTCGTATTCCAGGCGTGCGCGGTATTCTTCCTCGGTGTGCTCCGAAAAGACGATATGTCCGCGCGCGATGCGACTCGCAAAGCCCTTTTCGGTCAGCTGTCGCAGATATTCCTCTGCCGTAAGCGAGTTGGGGCACGGGAATTTGGGCAAATATTGGGTATCAAAATCAAAATCGACCGCGCACATGTCGGCAATTTTGACGGTGTTTTCAATGGCTTCGGGATACGCACGGAACAGAAGCGACATCTCGGTGCTATCCTTGACGTAAAAATCGTTGGTGGCAAATGCCGCGGGGCGACCTGCATCCACGGTGGTGTTGGTCTGCACGCACATCAACACCCCTTGGGTGTCGGCATCCTGACGGCGCAAATAGTGGCAGTCGTTGGTGGCTACCAGCGGCAGGTCACACTCCTGTGCCAATTTGACAAGACGAGGAAGAACCGCGCGCTCTTCTGCGAGTCCGTGGTCCTGAATTTCAATGTAGTAATGGTCCCTGCCAAAAATATTGGCATATTTCAAAGCGTTCTCGCGTGCGGTGGCAAAGTCTCCCTTGGAAAGGAGCTTTGGGATGCGTCCGCCAAGACAGGCGGAAAGTGCAATAAGGCCGCCCGAATATTGGCGCAAAAGCTCATCGTCCACACGCGGACGGTTATAAAAGCCCTCGGTAAAGGAACGGGAAACGAGCTCGGTCAGGTTGCGGTAGCCTTGCAGGTTTTCGCAAAGGAGAACCAGATGCTCGGCATACCCTTCCCCTGCGTTGAGCTTGGTAAAGCGAGAGTCGGGGGCAACGTAGACCTCACAACCGATGATGGGCTTGATGCCCGCCTTTTTGCAGGCACGGTAAAAGTCGATCACGCCGTACATCACGCCGTGGTCGGTAATGGCAACTGCATTTTGTCCGCATTCTTTGATCCTCTCGGGCAGGTCGGCAATGCGACACGCACCGTCCAAAAGACTGTATTCGGTATGCAGGTGTAAGTGCACAAAATCCTTCATGGTATCTCCTTTCTCGCTTATTCTTCTGCCTCATCGAGCAGCTTTTGCAGTCGGTGAGAGAGCCCCGATTTGGATATGGGGGGATGGTGCAAGTCCTTCAGCTCGTCCAGGGTGGCATCGGGATTGCGGTAACGCAAAAGTGCGGTCTGGCGCAGGGGCTCGGGCAAGGAATCGAGCTTGCCGCTCTCCATCAGTCGTCCGATGGCTTCCATCTGCCGCGCGGCGGCGGAAACCGACTTTTGAATATTTCTTGCCACGCAGTTGGTGGCACGGTTTTCGTTGTTGCGGATATCGCTTGCGATACGTGCGTTATAAAACTCAAAAATGATGCTATGCGAGCCCATCAGGGTGACAAGGTCAGCAACCGACGTGGCATCCTTATAGTACAGTCCCACGCCCGTATTGCGCGCAATGCGGCGAGGGGGATAACCGATGGACGAAAGATAATTGGTGACGGCATCCGCACTCTCTTCACTGGGGAGCACAAACTCCAAATGGTAGGATTTTTGCGGATCGTTTACCGTTCCCGAAACGAAGAACAGTCCGCGCAAGAATGCCGCGCGGCAGCTCTCGCAGTCGCAAAGATGCAAAAGTGCATCCACGTCTGCCCCATCCTCGCGCAGCTGCGCCGTGAGCTTGGATGCCGCAGGCGACGGGAGCACCAGCTGCCATTGGCGGTGACCGTGAAAGCCGATGACGTTCATTTCTGCCGTTTTGGAGTAGGTCTTTTCAAACACCCCTTTGGCAAAGTCCGCCATTGCCTCGCGTTTGCAGGGCAAAATGACACAGCTTGCCGACTGCCGCATGGCAGGCAGCAAAAGACCTGCACTCAGTGCACGTCTGCAACAATTCTTTTTGATCGGGAGCTCCACAAGCTCTGCGCACACGCGCTCTGTAAAGGTCATTTTGTCACCTCTTTTTCTGTGGGGAAACCCTTTTTGAGAAAGGGGTTTCCCCACACCCCTTCCCAAAAACTTTTGCACGTAATTATCCAAATAGATTCGTTAGTTTACGGATAGACGGACGGCGCGAGGAGAAACCTCGCTTTTGCTATCGCGAGCGGCTGGGTAGCGAAGCGGCACGAACGGAATGAATGACAGTCCGGTGGACTGTCAGAACGTTAAGTTGCCGCAGGCAACTTTTGTGACACGAGCCGCAGCGAGACCCACCGAGACCCCATCCGCTGAGAAAGTTGTTTTTCATTGATTGCCATCAATTATTACAAAAATTTGATTTCGCACTCCAGCTCCACGCCCGTTTTTTGCAGGACGGTTGTTTTGATCTGCTCAATCAAACGCTTTACATCCTCGCAGGTAGCACCACCCACGTTGACGATAAAGCCTGCGTGCTTTGTTGAGACCTGTGCGCCGCCAACGGTCAAGCCCTTCAGTCCGCAATCCTCAATCAGCTTGCCTGCAAAATGTCCCTCGGGGCGCTTGAAGGTGCTGCCTGCGTTGGGCATCTCCAAGGGTTGCGAGCTGCGGCGCTTTTCCCAATAGGTGCGCATCCTCTCGGAGATCTCTTTGCGGTCTCCCTTTTGCAATTGTAAGGTCGCACCCAGAATGATGCGTTCGGGATGGCTTTGATAAATACTTTTGCGGTAGCCAAACGCTTGAGCGTCCGCCAAAAAGCTTTTGACCTCTCCCGTTTGGGTATCATAATACGAGGAGCTGATGCAAACGTCGCTCATACTGCCACCGTAAGCACCTGCGTTCATATAGACCGCGCCGCCGAGTGTGCCGGGGATACCGAATGCAAATTCCAAGCCCGAGAGTCCCTCGTCACGTGCGGCAGAGGAAAGTGCCGAGAGGGGCACGCCTGCATCGGCAAACAGAATATTGTCCTCAATTTTGATCTCGCGGCATCTGCCTGTAAAAACGACTGCCCCGCGGTATCCCTCATCCGAGAACACGATATTACTGCCGTTGCCAATGACGAGTGTGGGAATGTCGCGAGCCCTCAAAAATGCCAACGCGCGGCAAAGCTCCTCTGTGGAGCGTGGAAAAAGGGCGATGTCTGCCCCACCGCCAATGTGCAGGGTGGAATGCTTTGCGAGCGGACAATTCAGTTCCCACTCCACGCCGCTTTCTTGCAATTCTTTCATCATGCGGTCCATTTCAGGCATCTCCTTTCCCGTTATCTATCTATATTATACTCGAAACCTTTTCCAAATGCAATATCAAAGCGGCGAAAAAAGGTTAGAAAAGTTGAATTTTCCAACAAAAAATGCGCAATCCTATTGCAAAAGAGAAAAAATTGAGTTATAATAAGATGAATAGATGTGCACTCTTGCGGTGCTATCGATACATCTTCAAAAAACACGCTTTGAAAGGAAGGATTTGCACAATGGAACAAAACGAAAAGAAGACGCTTCGCATAGGCATGTTGGGCTTTGGCGCAATGGGCAGGACCCACACGTGGGCTGTGCAAAACCTCCCCTTCTTTTATGAGTCTCTCCCCTTTGCGGCAGAAGTGGTTGGCGTTTGCACCACCTCGCAGGAAAAGAGCGAGCGCGTTGCCGCCGAGTTTGGTATGAGGATCGCCACCACCAACGAGGATGACCTGATCAACTCCCCTGACGTTGACGTCATCGACATTTGCACCCCCAATGTCTATCATTTTGAAACCCTGAAAAAAGCCATTGCCAAGGGCAAGCACGTGCTTTGCGAAAAGCCCTTGTGCATCAGCGCCGAAGAGGCAGAAGAAATTGCCGCGCTCCCTTTAGCGGATGGGCAAATTTGCGGCATGGTCTTTAACAATCGCTGGCTCGCTCCCGTTATGCGCGCCAAGCAGCTCATCGACGAGGGGCGCATCGGCCGCATCCTCAGCTTTGAGGGCAAGTATCTGCACAACAGTGCCGCCGACGTCAACAAGCCTGCCGGTTGGAAGCAGGATAGCACCGTTTGCGGCGGTGGCGTGCTCTTTGACCTCGGCTCACACGTGATCGATCTGCTCGGCTTTTTGTGCGGACGTCTTTGCGAGGTGAGCGGCATGAGCCAGATCGCCTACCCTACCCGAAAAGGAAGAGACGGCAGCGATTGGGAAACCAACGCCGACGAGTCCTTTTATATGACGGGCAAGACTGCGAGCGGTGCTTGCGGCACCATTACCGTTGGCAAGCTGCAGGTGGGAACCAACGACGATCTTTCGTTTGAGATCTACGGCGAGAAGGGCGCCTTGCGCTTCTCCCTGATGGAGCCCAACTGGCTCTACTACTATGACAACACCGCCACGAGCGCCCCCATGGGCGGTATGCGTGGCTTTACCCGAATTGAATGTGTTGGGCGTTACCCCAACTTGACCTTCCCCTCCCCCAAAGCACCTGCAGGCTGGCTTTACGGTCACCTCTCCGGTATGCACGCATTCCTTTCCTCTGTGGCAGAGGGCGAGCCCTTCGCTCCCTCTCTTAGCGACGGATGCTACGTTCAAGAGGTTATGGAGACGGCATACGCCTCTGACCGGATTGGCGGCTTGCGAATGGAGGTGCCGCCATGCTCGTAATTGGACTGACAGGTCCTACGGGTGCGGGCAAGGGCGAGGTGGCAAGCATTTTTGCACAATACGGAATTCCCGTGATCAATGCCGACCGCGTCTATCATCAACTGATCACGCCCCCATCCTCCTGCTTGCAGGAGCTGGTTGAGACCTTTGGCAAAAAGATCCTTCTTTCCGACGGCAGTCTTGACCGCCGCGCCTTGGGTGGCATCGTGTTCAACGATCTTGTCGCGCGTGAGCGCCTCAACGCCATCACCCACCGATACGTAATGGAAGAGGTGGAGACACAAATGGATCATTTTCGCCGCGAGGGCGTGCCCGTTGCCGTATTTGATGCTCCCCAACTGTTTGAAGCAGGTGCACACCGTGCCTGCGGTGCCGTGATCTCGGTGCTTGCCGACCGCAGACTGCGTCTTGAGCGCATCGTCGCACGCGACAAGATCTCCCCCGAGGCAGCTATGCGCCGCATTCTTGCACAAAAGAGCGACGAGTTCTTTAAGGCAAACTCCGACTATATCATTGAAAACAACGGCCCCGTTGAGCTGCTTGCCCCCCGCGTTCACCGCATCCTGAAGGAATTGGGGGTGATCGCACGGTGAAGTTCAACGCAAAAAGTCTTGTTATCATTTGTGCCATTCTGCTACTTTCTATCGGTTTTGGCTTCGCTTTTGACGGCGTTGCCACTGCCATTGAAAAAAAACAGTATCCCCTCTCGGAGCGATACGCCGACGACATTCGCGCCGCTGCCGAAGAGTACGGTATTCCCGAAGCGATCCTTTGGGCGGTCGTGCAGACCGAGAGCGGCTTTGCCATTGACCTTGCAGGCAAGAACGGCGGCATTGGGTTGATGCAGCTAACCCCCGAGGAATTTGAAATGATCCAAACCGTCATTCTTGGCGAAGCCCCCGAGGAAGCGGGACGGCTTTACGATCCCAAAAAAAATTTGGAATGCGGTGCGGCGTATCTCTCATACCTCTATCAACGCTACGGCGTTTGGGAGACGGTGTTTGCCGCCTTTGATGCGGGAACGGATGCCGTGGATGCTTGGCTTGCCAACCCCGCTTACGTCAGCGAATTGGGAACGCTTAAGGAAATTCCCAACACCGAGACCGCTCGCTTTGTGCGCGACGTTACAAAGGCGCGTGATCTCTACCTCAAGTTGTATTTTTAACACGAATTCCATAATCAAAGGAGAAAACCACTATGTCCGAAAACAAGAATCTTCGTTATGAAAAAAAGACCGTTTATGAGCTGGCAGGCGCCACCGTTGTAGACGAGGCGTATGAATATGCAAAGAATTACGTCAAGTTTCTGGATGCCGCAAAGACTGAGCGTGAGGCAGTTGTTGAGAGTGTTCGCATTGCCGAGGCTGCAGGCTATCGCGCATGGAACTTTGGCGACCCCATCAACGCAGGCGACAAGCTTTACTATAACAACCGCGGCAAGAACATCTTTTTGATGCGCATCGGTACCGAGAACATCAACAACGGTATCCGCATCACCGCCGCACACATCGACTCTCCCCGTCTTGACCTCAAGCCCGTTCCGCTTTATGAGGAGCACGGTATGTCCTTCTTCAAGACCCACTACTACGGCGGCGTTCGCAAATACCAATGGCTCGCAATGCCTCTGGCTCTGCACGGCGTTGTTGTAAAGCAGGATGGCACCGTTGTTAACGTTGTTGTTGGCGAGGACGAGACCGATCCCGTTATGTACATTACCGACCTGCTCCCCCACCTGGCACGCGCACAGGGCAGCAAATCTCTCAACGAGGTATTCCAGGCAGAAAAGCTCAACATCCTTGTTGGCAGCCGCCCCGTTGACGGCGAAGAAAAGGATGCTGTTAAGGCAGGCGTTCTCAACTACCTCTACGAAAAATACGGCATTGCCGAGGATGATTTCCTCTCTGCCGAGCTTTCGATCGTTCCTGCGGCAAAGGCACGCGACGTTGGCTTTGACCGCTCGATGATCTGCGCTTACGGTCACGACGACCGCGTTTGCGCTTACCCCTCTCTGACCGCTATGATCGACAGCACCGACACCAAGCACACCGCTTTGTGTCTCTTGGTTGACAAGGAAGAGACCGGCAGCGACGGCGTTACCGGTATGCAAAGCAGCCTCATCGTTGACGTCATTGCCGAGATCGCAAGGGCTCTTGGCGGCAACGAGGCAGCTGTCCGCGCAAACTCCAAGTGCCTCTCCAGCGACGTTACCGCTACCTTTGACCCCAACTATGCCGACGTTTACGAGCATCGTAACTCCTCTCTTATCGGCTGCGGCGTTTGCCTGTGCAAGTACACCGGCAGCGGCGGTAAGGGTGGCACGTCTGACGCGAGTGCCGAGATGGTTGGCTGGACTCGCCGCTTCCTGAACGAAGCAGGCGTTGTATGGCAGATTAGCGAGCTTGGTAAGACCGACGTTGGCGGCGGCGGAACCGTTGCAAAGTATATGGCAAACCACAACATCGATACCATCGACATTGGCGTTGGCGTTCTCTCTATGCACGCTCCCTACGAGCTGATCGCAAAGGTCGACCTCTACGAGGCTTACCGCGCTTTCAAGGCGTTCTATCAATTTTAAATTCTGATTTTTCCATTTGTGAGAAAGGAGGTCTCCTATGTTAGAAAAATTACAGCAAGCTGAAGAAAAATATCTGCATCTGGAGGCCTCACTCTCCAATCCCGTGGTGGCAGGCGATCCCGCAAAATGCGCACAGATCGCAAAGGAATACAAATCTCTGACGCCCATCATTGAAAAGTACCGCGCATTCAAATCGGCACAGTCTCGCATTGACGATGCCCTGCTCCTTCTTGAAGAAGCAGACGACGAATTGCGCGCACTCGCCAACGAGGAATTGCGCGAGGCAAAGGAGCTGGTCGAAGAGCTCAAGGGCGAGTTGACTATTATGCTTTTGCCGCGCGACCCCAACGATGAAAAGAACGTGATGGTGGAGATCCGCGCAGGCGCGGGCGGTGAGGAAGCCGCTCTGTTTGCCGCCGTTCTTTACCGCATGTACACGATGTATGCCACCGCGGCAGGCTTTCGTTGCTCGCTCCTTTCCGAAAACCCTACCGAGCTTGGCGGCTACCGCCAGCTGACCTTTCAGGTCGAGGGCGATGGTGCGTATTCCCGTTTTAAATACGAGAGCGGTGTTCACCGCGTGCAACGCGTGCCCGAGACCGAGTCGCAGGGACGTATTCAAACCTCTACGGCAACCGTTGCCGTGCTCCCCGAGGCAGAGGAAGTCTCGATTGAGATTAACCCCGCTGATCTTGTGTTTGAATCTTGCAAATCCAGCGGTGCGGGCGGTCAGCACATCAACAAGACCGAGTCCGCAGTTCGCTTGACGCACAAGCCCACGGGCATTGTGGTGGAATGTCAGGAGGAGCGCAGTCAGTTCAAAAACAAGGATAAGGCTCTGCGTATGCTGCGCACCATCCTTTACGACCAAAAGCAACGCGAGCAGGCAGATGCCATTGCATCTGACCGCCGCCGTCAGGTTGGAACGGGTGACAGAAGCGAGCGCATTCGCACCTACAACTATCCGCAAGGTCGCATTACCGACCACCGCATAGGTCTTACCATTCACTCCATCGACCGTTTTCTGGACGGTGACATTGGCGCAATGATCGATGCCCTCGCCACCGCAGAGACGGCAGAAAAGCTGAAAAATCAAGACAGTTAACAAATTGGAGACACCCTTGAAAACCGAACATATCAAAATTACAGATACAGTTGCGCAGGAAAAGGACCTCTGCCGCGCTGCCGCCATTTTGCGGTCTGGTGGGCTTGTGGTCTTCCCCACCGAGACAGTTTACGGTCTTGGTGGCAACGCCACGCGCGACGAGGCGGCAAAAAAGATCTATGCCGCAAAGGGGCGTCCCTCGGACAATCCCCTCATCATTCATATTGCAGATCCCGCCGATGCCGAGCCTTACGCCGTGACGAACGCGCTCTACTACCGCTTGGCAAAGGCGTTTATGCCGGGACCGCTGACAGTGATCCTACCCCGCAAAAATGCCATTCCCAAATCGACAACGGGTGGGCTTGACAGCGTGGCTGTCCGTTGCCCCTCGCACCCCGTAGCACACAAGCTCATCGAGCTTTGCGGCTTTCCCATCGCCGCACCGTCTGCCAATCTTTCGGGCAAGCCCTCGCCCACCTCTGCCGCACACGTGGCGCAGGATATGGGCGGGCGTGTGGATATGATCCTTGACGGCGGCGAGAGCGAGATCGGGCTGGAATCCACCATCGTGAAGATCGAAGGCGACGGACTCATTCTCTTGCGTCCGGGCGGCATTACACGCGATGCCCTCTCCCTGTTGTGTGACAAGGTCACCGTTGCCGATGCCGTACTGCATCAGCTTGCCGAAAACGAGCGACCGCTCTCCCCCGGCATGAAATACAGACACTACGCCCCCACCGCGCCCCTCGTTCTGCTCTCGGGCAATGAGGCGGACGTGCTCCGTTACCTTCAAACAGAAGCGGCATCACGCAAGTGCGCCATCCTTTGCTATGACGAGGAGTGCGCGGCGCTTGCGGGTAGTATCCTCTTCCCCGTTGGAAAAAAGAATGATCTTGCAAAGCAGGCACATCGGCTGTTTGCCGCCCTGCGTGAGGCAGACGGCACCGATGCCGAGATCATTTACGCGCACCTGCCCCCACAGGATGGGCTTGGTCTTGCGCTTTATAACCGATTGATCCGCGCCGCCGCGCACACCGTAAAAGAGGTGTAAGGCGCGCACTCGCTTCCCCATACCGTTCCCAACCTAACAGAAAGGACTCCACAGAATGGCAAGAAAGCAAAAGAAAGAAAAGAAAGAAATCGTTTACGCTCCAATCGTTTACCAACCCATTACCGAAACGATTGAAAAGAACTATATGCCCTACGTTATGAGCGTTATCGTATCGCGTGCGATCCCCGAGATCGACGGACTGAAGCCCTCGCACCGCAAGCTCCTTTATACGATGTATGAAATGGGACTTCTTAAGGGCGGCTTTACCAAAAGCGCAAAGATCGTTGGCGACACGATGAAGCTCAATCCGCACGGTGATGCCTCCATTTATGAAACAATGGTGCGTCTCACTCGCGGAAATGAAACGCTGCTGCATCCTCTTATCGACTCCAAGGGTTCGTTTGGCAAGCAGTATTCCTCCAACACCGTTGCGTCAGCTGCACGTTATACCGAGGCAAGACTTGCTCCCATTTGTCAGGAGCTGTTTGCCGGCATTGAAAAGAACGCCGTGGACATGGTGGATAACTACGACGCTACCATGAAGGAGCCCGTGCTCCTGCCCACCACCTTCCCCAACATTCTCGTTATGCCAAACATGGGTATTGCGGTTGGTATGGCATCGAATATTTGCTCCTTTAACCTTGCAGAGGTCTGCGACGGCACCATTGCCATGCTGCGCAAGCCCAGACTCCCTCTTGAAAAATTGATGGAGCTGATCAAAGCCCCCGACTTTCCGGGTGGCGGCGCCATTCTTTATGACGAGGAAGAAATGAAGCGCATCTACACCACCGGCTCCGGCTCGGTCCGTATGCGTGCGCGTTACGTTTTTGATAAAGAAAACAGCTGCATCGAGGTCATCCAGATCCCCTACTCCACCACCATCGAGGCAATCATCGCCAAGCTGACGGTGCTTTATAAGGAGGGTAAGATCAAGGAGATCACCGACTTCCGCGATGAGATCGACCTCAACGGCTTTAAGCTCACGCTTGACGTGCGCCGCGGAACCGACCCCGACAAGCTGATGGCAAAGCTGTTTAAGCTCACTCCTCTTGAGGATAGCTTCCGTTGCAACTTCAACATTCTCATCGACTCCACCCCCCGCACCATGGGCGTGCAGGAAATCCTGCACGAGTGGATCAAATTCCGCCTCGGATGTGTGCGCCGCGAGCTGAAATTCGACTTGAAGAAAAAGAAGGACAAGCTCCATCTGCTGCTCGGTCTTGGCAAGATCTTGCTGGACATCGACAAAGCCATTCGCATCATTCGTAAGACCGAAAAAGAATCTCAGGTCGTTCCCAACTTGATGAAGGGCTTTGACATTGACGAAATTCAGGCAAACTTTATCGCTGAGATCAAATTGCGTTACCTCAACCGCGAGTACATCATCAACCGCTTGGCGGAAATTGAGGATCTGCAAAAGGAGATCGCCGATATGGAAGAAATACTCAAGGACGAGCTCAAGCAAAAAGCACTCATCATCGGGCAACTCACCGAGATCAAAAAGAAGTACGGTCAGCCCCGCCGCTCGCAGATCGTGTCGGCAGGTGCTATTAAGGAATATAAGGAAGAAGAACACATTGAAAACTACCCCGCTCGCTTTGTTCTCAGCCGCGAAGGGTATTTCAAAAAGATCACCTTCCGCTCCCTGCAGGGTAACGATGAGCAATCCTTTAAGGACGGCGACGAGCAGCTTTGCCTTGTGGACGGTCAGAACACCGATAACTTTATCTTCCTGACCAACCGTCAGCAGCTCTACCGCGCAAAGGCAGAGGACTTTGACACCACCAAGGCATCGGCGCTTGGCGACTATCTGCCCGTTAAGTTGAAGATGGATGCGGATGAAAAGCCGATCCTGATGAACATTCAAAACAAGTACCCCGCCAAGGAGAACATCGTGCTCATATTTGAGAACGGCAAGGGCGTGCGCATATCGGTTGCAAACTACGAAATTACAGGCAACCGCCGCAAGATCACCTCTGCTTTCTCCAAGAACTCCCCCGTTGTGGCGGCGTTCTATGAAAAGAGCCCGATGGAGATCATGATCACATCCTCCGACGGACGCGCGATCCTGATCAAATCCTCGCTCATTCCCATTATGGCAACCCGAACCTCGGGAGGCGTCACGCTGATGAGCATGAAAAAGGGCGTAAAGGTGGTTTCGGCTACCAATGACCCCAAAAAGATCCCCGAGGATGCAAAGGGACTCAAAAAAATAAAGATCCCCACAACGGGCGTTCTTATAGATAAGAAATAATTTTTGAAAGGATACATCAATCATGGCAAACAAGAAGAATACAAAATCCAGCGTTCCCGCTTTCGTGCGCATTCTCGCAATGGCACTTGCAATTTTGGTAGCTTCTACCACCCTGGCATTCTTGGCACAATTTATCATCAACATTTTTGCAAAATAAAAAGCAAAAACCAAAACCCCCGCTCACCGTGCGTGTGATGAGCGGGGGTTTTTCTTTTGATAGGAAACAAAATACG
>JAZNYU010000117.1:0-3788 GCA_045594605.1 Eubacteriales bacterium | reverse complement strand
TGCCGCCTGCAGGAATGGTAATGGCAGCATCGGTGATCTTTCCTTCTTCGATTTCGTTGAAAACATACAGCAGTTCAGCACCGTTTGCAACAGAGATGCCATCTGCGTAGTTGTCATCTGTAGGCTTTACAGCTTCGATCTTTTGAGTGAGAGAGAACCAGTTGCCCTTTTTACTCATGTCAAAATCCTTGGGGAACAGAACGTTGTACTTGCCATCTTTGTACTCGGTGTAAACGATGCAGTCAGCTTCGTCGTCCCAGAAGAAGTAGTGACCACTTACAAGGGGCTTGTAGTCCTTTGCATCGAGGTTGCTTTCGTGCAGAGCATCGAAAACATCAAAAATGTTGTTGTTCTCTACTGCGCCTTCTGCAGCGAGGATGGTGTTCATCTGGCGAACAGCTTGGATGTCGGAGGACTCGTTCGCTTTCTTAATGAGGTTAGAGAATGTGGGAATCAGGACTGCTGCAAGGATAGCGATTACAGCAATTACGATGACGAGCTCTACGATTGTAAAGCCTTTTCTGTTGCTTTTTTTCATTTTGAAATTTCTCCTTTTATGTTATTTTTAGCAACACAAAATAACCCATCAAGAGCTTGGAAGTATCGTACTTTATTGTTAACAAATTGCAAAGCAACAAAAAATGCCCAAAAACCGCCGTATAGCACGATTTTTGGGCACTTTCCCATTTTTTTGACTAGAATTGTGACTGCGAATTTTGTCTTTTTCTTTTTTGTGTAAAAGCCGCAGGGGGAAACTTTTGTGGAAGTTTCCCCCTGCTGTTTTTTATTCCGTTTATCAAGCGAGCTTGTATTGCTCTTTGTAAAGGTTGAACTGTTCTTTAAAGAATGTATCGTCCTCATGTGCTGCGCGGGTGGACTCGTGCAGGTTGAGATTATGGTTTGCCGTATCGATGATGCATCCTGCGACGTTGGAGCAGTGGTCGGACACGCGCTCGAGGTTGGTCAACAGGTCAGACCATACAAAGCCCGTCTCGATGGAGCAGTTGCCCTGGCTGAGGCGGATGCTGTGGCGTGTGCGGAGCTCTTCTTTGAGGTCGTCGATGACTTCTTCCAGCGGCTCTACCTTTGCGGCAACGGTGAGGTCGCCCGAGGCGATGGCGGACATTGTCAGGTCGAGGATCTCGTGGGTTGCGGACACAAGCACGGTAAGCTCGCCCTTTGCCTTGGGGGAGAACTGCAGATCCTTTTCGCGCAGCTCCTCGGCGGACTCGAGGATGTTGACGCTATGGTCGGCAATGCGCTCGATGTCTCCAATGAGGCGGAGCAGCTCGGTGGTCTCTGCACTGTTCGATTCACCGATCTGGCGGCTTCCCAGCTTGACAAGGTAAGTACCGAGGATATCCTCGTAGTGGTCGGTCAGGTCCTCTGCCTCACGCACGTCCTGCGCGGCGGCTTCGGTGTAGTTTTCCAGGCAGCTCAGGGCGCTTACGATGGATCTGTTTGCGGCTTCTGCCATTTCACCAACCAGCACGCGGCAACGCTCCAGCGCGAGCTGCGGGGTCTGGAGCAGACGTTCGTCGAGCTCGACAACAGCCTCGGGGGCTTTTGCATCGGGAATGAGGGTGAGCGCGATCTTTTCCAGCAACGCGGAGAGCGGCAGAAAGATGAGCATGCAGGCTACGTTAAAGATGGAGTGCGCGACGGCGATGCCAAATTCGCTTGCCGCTACCCCGAGGATTGCGGGTGCGAAAATAGCACGCAGAACAGAAAAGACGATTAGGAGCAGCACCGCGCCAAGCACGTTAAAGGAAAGATGCACGAATGCGGCTCTCTTTGCGTTTTTGGTGGTACCGACCGAGGAAATCATTGCGGTTACGCAGGTACCGATGTTTTGTCCCATAATGATCGGGATGCAAGCGCCGTAAGTAATACTCCCCGTTGCGGCAAGTGCCTGCAGGATACCGACGGATGCCGACGAGGACTGAATGATCGCGGTCAGCACCGCACCTGCCAAGAGGCCGAGGATGGGATTTTCGAACATGGTGAACAGTTGGGTAAATTCAGGAACGTTTGCAAGCCCCTTGACGGCGGCAGACATGGTCTCCATGCCGAACATCAGGATTGCAAAGCCCAAAAAGATCATGCCAGTGTCCTTTTTCTTTTCTCCCTTGAGGAACATATACATAATGATGCCCACAAGTGCGAGGATGGGAGTAAAGGTGGTAGGCTTGAAGAGCTGCAGAATGCCGCTGCCCTCAATGCCGCTCAAGCTGAGGATCCACGCGGTAACGGTTGTGCCGACGTTTGCACCGAGAATGACGTTGATGGCTTGCTTGAGTGTCATCAAGCCCGAGTTAACAAAGCCGACGACCATGACCGTGGTTGCCGAGGAGCTTTGGATCACGGCGGTAACGCCAAGACCGGTCAAAAAGCCCGCCAGCTTGTTGGTGGTCAGCTTGCCAAGCAGAGAGCGCAACGCCGTTCCTGCGCGGCGCTCAAGCGCCTCGCCCATCAGGTTCATACCAAACAGGAAAAGGCACAAGCCAAGAATCATTTCCAGCAGTTGAAAGTTTTGATTTTCAAACAAAAAATTCATTACAGCATTCATTGTTGTCTTTTTCCTTCCGTAATTTAGAAAAATCTTTTATCAAGGGGGTCGGGATTACTTGCCAATGTGCTGCAGCATGATCTCGGCGCTGTGTACGTTTGTGGCAAGCGGAATGTTTTGCACGTCGCAAAGGCGAAGGAGCGCCGATACGTCAGGCTCGTGCGGCTGTGCCGTGAGGGGATCGCGCAAAAAGACGACCAAATCAAGCTTTCCCTCGGCAATCATCGAGCCGATCTGCTGGTCGCCGCCAAGCGGACCGCTTTTCATGCGCGTGATCTTCAGTCCCGTCTCGCCCATGACCATCGTGCCCGTGGTACCCGTTGCAAAAAGCTCGTGGGGAGCCAGCACCTCGCGGTATTTGACGGCAAGATTGATCATGTCTTCTTTTTTCTTGTCGTGTGCTATGAGTGCAATTTTCATCTATGTTTCTCCTTTTGGAAATTTTGCAAAAGTGGTTTGGGTTTCCAAACTAACCCAGTTTATTATAGCATAGTTTATCTTTCTTTTCAATAAGTTTTGCCGTTTTTTTACAATTTGAACGATTTGTACGATTCTTTTTAATGCCTGTCTTGCAAAAATAGGCAAACTGTGCTATACTTGTAAGCAGAAAACACTCTCCAAAGGAGATACTCAAATGATTCAAACCAAACTGACCTCGGCAATGGAAAAATGCTTTTTTGACAGCAGCATTGCCGACTATCCAACCCTCTCGCATCTCTCGGCGCTAAAGAACGAGCGCGTGTTCTTTCAGCTGCTTTATACGGATGACGCCACCGACACTGCACTCCCTTTGCGCACCGCCAACCTCGAATTGCGGGCGGAAGGCATTCCCGCAAAGCTTCTCTCGCTTCGTCGCGTGGATAGCGTCCCCGTAAGCATTGCGACCCTGCAAGAGGGGGGCGACGGCAACTATCTGCGCACGTCCCCGGGGCTCTATCCCGATCTGCTCTCTCCCTTGCAATACGGCGGCGTGTCTGTGATGCGTGGGCAGCTGCAGGCGGTTTGGGTGGAGATCGATCTCGGCACACGTCTTGGCGCAGGCGAATACACCGTCACCTTAAAGCTCTTGAACGACAAAGGCGAGGTTCAAGCCGAAAATGCACTCACCCTGACCGTGATCGATGCCCTTTTGCCGCCGCAGGAAATGATCCTGACACAATGGTTCCACTGTGACTGCCTGGCAAACTATTATAACGTTCCCGTTTGGTCGGAGGAGCAT
>JAZNYU010000116.1:0-2202 GCA_045594605.1 Eubacteriales bacterium | reverse complement strand
GACGGTTACCGTCTGCTTGCACAAAGGGATACGGATATTTTCATTGGAGCAGGACCCTCCAAAGCGCAGGTTGCTTATGCAGAGCAGTGCGGAACTGAATTGGTTTACACGCAGATCGGGTGGGAAGCGTTTGTTTTCTTTGTACACAAGGATAATCCCATCAACTCCTTGACGGTTGAGCAGATCAAGGGCATCTATTCGGGCAAGATTACCAACTGGCGTGAGGTTGGCGGCAGTGATGAGAAGATCATCCCGTTCCAACGCGACGAGGGAAGCGGTAGCCAAAGTATGATGATTCGCTTTATGGGGGATACACCCCTGATGGAAGCCGAAACCAAGACCATTCGGGGTATGGGTGCAGTTGTGGAGCAAGTGGTCGACTATCAAAGTCGCGCGGGTTCTATCGGATATTCTTTCCGCTACTATCTTGAGGGAATCGTGCAAAACCCTGAAGTCAAAATGATTGCCGTTGAGGGCGTTGCGCCTACGGCAGAGAATATTCAAAACAACACGTATCCCATTATCGCGCCCGTTTATGCAATGACGTATGAGAACAATCCCAACCCCAACGTGGCTCGCTTGGTGGAGTGGATCCTTTCCGAAGAAGGGCAGTACATTATTGAGCAAACGGGATACGTTGGAATGAAAAAAGACGATTGAGAAATCAATCGTCTTTTTTGATATTTACTGTACGATCTGAACCTTGAGCAGATTTGTTGTACCCTCAATGCCAAGGGGAACACCTGCGGTGATAACGGCTTTGTCGCCGCGCACAACCAGGTCGTTCTGCTTTGCGCAGTCAATGGCGTGGGTAAAGAGGGCATCGGTGTTGTTTTGGTGGAGCGCCAGAACGGGAACAACGCCCCAGGAAAGACTGAGCTGATGATAGGTCTTGCGCTCGGGGGTTGCCGCAACAATCATTTGTTGGGGACGGAATTTGGACACGCGGCGAGCGGTAAAGCCCGACGTGGTAACCGCAATAATGACCTTTGCGCCTACGTCGCGCGCGGTGGTGGCGGCGGCATCGCAAATGGCGTTGGTCACGTCCGATGCGTCGGAGTCATAGCGAATACCGCTATACATATCCATATCAAAAGCATCCTCTTCGGCTTGCTCTGTGATCTGCGCCATGACCTTTACAACGAGTGCGGGGTGGTCGCCTGCGGCGGTCTCGCCCGAGAGCATAACGGCAGAAGTACCGTCAAAAACGGCGTTTGCAACGTCGGTGATCTCGGCACGCGTAGGTGTGGAGGAATGGATCATCGATTCCAGCATTTGCGTAGCGGTAATGACCATTTTACCCGATTGATAGCACTTGCGGATGAATCTCTTTTGAAGACCGGGCAGGCGCTCAAAGGCGACCTCAACGCCCATGTCTCCGCGTGCGATCATAATGCCGTCGGAGTGGTTCAGGATGGCGTCAAAATTGTTTACTCCCTCAATGTTTTCGATCTTGGAGATGATCTTGATATCGTGTCCGCCGTGGTAATCAAGGAACTTGCGAAGCCCAATAACATCCTCTTTGCAGCGAACAAAGGATGCGGCAACAAAGTCCACACCCTGTTCAATACCAAACAACAGGTCGGCTTTGTCTCGCTCGCTGATATAGGGCATATCAATATGGAAGTTGGGAATGTTGATGCTCTTGTGATTGGAGAGCGGACCGCCAACCTCAACACGGCAACGGATCTCGGTCTCGTTGGCGTCAATTACCGTCAGGGCAACCTTGCCGTCGTCCAACAGGATGCGCACGCCTGCGTAAAGCTGACGGGGCAGATCGGGGTAGGTGATGGCGGCGCGCGTTTTGTCACCCATGCAATCCTCGGTGGTCAGGGTAAAGGTGTCGCCCTTTTTCAGGGTGATCTTGCCGCCCTCAAAATCCTTCAGGCGAATTTCGGGGCCCTTGGTATCCAACAGGACTGCGGCAGGCAGATCGAGGCGATCTCTTACCTTGCGAAAGAGGGCAATGGCGTTTTTGTGGTATTCGTGCGTTCCGTGCGAAAAGTTAAAGCGCGCAACGTTCATACCGTTTTTCAGCATTTCCTCCAAGATCTCCTCTTTGAGGCAGGCAGGGCCGAGTGTGCAAACGATTTTTGTGTTTCTCATAATAAACTTCCTTTTTTGCATAATTCTTCATTATATATCCTACCACGAATTTGTTTCCAAACTAAGTCGGATCGTAGCCATGTCGTTCTGTGAGCC
>JAZNYU010000115.1:0-3788 GCA_045594605.1 Eubacteriales bacterium | reverse complement strand
GACCTCCTCGATCGATACCCGTATGGAGCTCAAGATCCAAGGTGCTTTTGCCGAAATGATGAAGGGGCGCACATCCTTTATTGTGGCGCACCGTCTTTCCACCATCGAGAGTGCAGACCGCATTCTGGTCATGAAAAACGGCAAGATCGTGGAGCAAGGCACGCATGAGGAGCTCCTTGCGGCCGCTGGCTTCTATCACCATCTTTACAACAGTCAATTTACCACAGGGACAGCAGTGGATTGACCGAAATTTGCTATCATTTTTTTGCAAGAAATAACACAAAAAACACGCAACCGTCCATATGTGTTCACAAAACGTATATAAACGGATGCTATAATAAAAACAATTATCACGCTTAGGAGGCAATACCATTGCTGGAACTGAAAAGAATCGTAAAGGATTATCACACAGGCGACACGAGTGTGCGCGCCTTGGCAGGCGTTAGCCTGCGCTTCCGCCCCAACGAATTTGTTTCGATCTTGGGCCCCTCGGGCTGCGGAAAAACCACTCTGCTCAACATCATCGGCGGTCTTGACCAATACACAAGCGGCGACCTGATCATTGGCGGTGTTTCCACAAAGGAATACACCGATGCCGATTGGGATACCTACCGCAATCACTCCATCGGCTTTGTATTCCAAAGCTACAACCTCATCCCCCATCAAACGGTGCTTTCCAACGTTGAATTGGCACTCACACTCTCGGGTATTTCCCCCTCCGAGCGCCGCACGCGTGCTATCCGTGCTTTGCGCGACGTAGGACTTGCCAGCCAGATCAACAAAAAGCCCTCTCAGCTCTCGGGCGGTCAGATGCAACGCGTTGCCATTGCGCGCGCACTTGTCAACGACCCAGACATCATTCTTGCCGACGAGCCCACGGGTGCTTTGGATACGCACACCAGCGTGCAGATCATGGAGATTTTGAAAAAGATCTCCCGCCGCAAACTCATCATTATGGTAACGCACAACCCCGAGCTGGCAGAGACCTACTCCAACCGCATCATTTCGATGGTGGACGGCCGCATTACCAACGATACCAACCCCTGCTACACCTACAGCACCTTTGACAGCTTTGAGAAAAAGCCCAAAAAAGAAACCGGAAAGCGCCGCAGCCTCTTCTCCATCGACGAGGAGGATATGGCGGAATTCAAATTGGGCGGCACGGGACTTCATAACTCCCGCAAAGGAAAACGCAAAAAGTCGATGTCCTTCCTGACCGCGCTTTCTCTCTCGCTCAACAACCTCATGACCAAAAAGGCACGTACCTTTATGGTATCCTTTGCAGGCTCTATCGGTATCATCGGTATCGCGCTCATCCTCTCGGTCTCCACGGGTGTTAACAACTATATCAACGCCGTGCAAAGAGACACGCTTGCAAGCTACCCCATTCAGCTTTTGGCAGAGTCGACCGACATCTCCTCTCTCATTACCACGATGATGAAAACAAGCGAGGAAAAGGAAAACAACCGCCCCTTGGACAAGGTTTATGAGAGCACCATTGTGGTGGATCTGATGAACTCCCTCAACACGGCGGACACCAACAAAAACGACCTCAAGGCGTTTAAGGCGCATCTCGAATCGACCGAAGCCTTTAAGGAATACCTCACTGCTATTCAATACCAGTACGACTTTAACTGGAGCGTGCTGACCGAGGATGCCGACGGCAACGTGATCAAATCCGACGCGATGGAGCTGATCAACGCCCTTTACGGCGGTAGCATGAACAATAGCACCATGGGCTCGATGATGGGCATGGGCGGCATGAGTTCCTCGATGATGGGCGGCTTTAACGTATGGCAGGAAATGCTGCCCGGCGTTGGAGAGGACGAGACCATCAACTCCCTGATCAAGGATGAGTACGAGCTTATTTACGGTGAATGGCCCACCGAATACAACGAGGTCGTTCTGGTAGTCAATAAGCAAAACGAGATCAGCGACCTGGCACTCTACGCACTCGGTCTGCGCACCGAAAAAGAGATTATGGAAGCCCTGATGGCTGCCTCCAAGGGTGAGACACTGGACACCACGCAGGCAAAGTCCTGGAGCTATGAGGAGCTTTGCGATATGAGCTTCCGTCTCTTCCTGCAATCCGAATGCTATCAAAAGCAATTTGATGACACCTACACCAACATCAGCGATACCGATTCCGGTCTTGCTTTCCTCTTTAACAACAACAATCTTGGCATCGACCTCAAAATTTCGGGTATCATTCGTCCCGGCGAAAACACATCCTCGGCAATTTTGAGCGGCACGATTGCCTACACCGCAGAGCTCACCAAGTATGCGATTGAAAAGACCGCAAACTCGGAGCTTTTGCAGGCACAGATCAATTCTCCCGAAACCGACGTGCTCACCGGCAAGCCCTTTAAGACCGAAAGCACCATCAACCTGACCCCTGCCGAAAAGAGAGCCGCCGTTGAGGCAGCCATTGCACAAATGGACGTGCCCACAAAGCTGGCAATGTTCACAAGCCTCATCTCTACCCCCACCGAGGAAATGGTTGAGGCAGAGTTTGAAAAGCGCTTGAATGAAGCAGGCGGACTTCGTCCCTTTGCCATCTTTGCCCTGACACAAATGCAAGGCATGACTCCCGAGCAGGCGCAAGAGGCGATTGCAAAGGTTGACGACGATATGCTGCGTTACACCTTCTATCAATCCTTTAAAGAGGTCTACGTTAAGGAATACGCCGTTGGCGTGCAACAAATGCTGCAAGGCAAAACCCCCGAGGAGCTGCTTATGATGATGGAGCAGACCATGGCAGCCTTGACCGACAAGGAATACGTTGCCCTTTATGACGAGTATCTTGACGACTACTCCGACTCTACCTATGAAAAGAACCTTGCCCTGCTTGGCAACGTCAGCCTCGATTCGCCCAGCGCGATCAACCTTTACTGCGACACCTTTGAGGATAAGGATCTGATCGCCGACCTCATTTCCGACTACAACGAAACGGTTGAAGAAGAGCAACAGATCAACTACACCGACTACGTGGCTCTCCTGATGTCCTCGGTTACCACCATTGTAGATGCTATCACCTACGTGCTGATTGCCTTTGTTGCAATCTCCCTTGTGGTATCCTCTATTATGATCGGCATCATCACCTATATCTCGGTTCTGGAAAGAACCAAGGAGATCGGTATCCTGCGTGCCATCGGCGCATCCAAAAAGGATATTCGCCGCGTGTTCAATGCCGAAACGCTTATCGTTGGCTTTGTTGCCGGCGCGCTCGGTATTGGTATTACGCTCGGACTCAACGTAGTCATCAATATCATCCTGTTCAACCTGACCGGACTTGTTAACCTCAAGGCAGTTCTGCCTACCGCCGCTGCCTTCCTGCTCGTGGGAATCAGCATGGCTCTGACCTTGATCGCAGGTCTCTTCCCCTCCGGATTTGCTGCAAGACGCAATCCCGTTGAGGCACTCAGAACGGAATAAGATGGGATTTTCGTGGGGAAAACTTCTTGAAAGAAGTTTTCCCCACACCCCTTTTTTATAGTGCAGAATGCAGAGTGCAAAGTGCAGAGTTATTAATCGCTTTGTAGGGACCGGCGTCCTCGACGGTCCGAAATAATAAAAGCAGTCGCTTGGTAGCGGCTGCTTTTTTGTTATCATTAATTTGTTTCGTCCTTTAAATAAGGTTCAAAAAAGTCTTCAATTTCTCTCACGTAGGTATCCACGTCAACGGGGAAACAAAGTCCGTGTCCGGCACCGGGGGTAATGACGAGGTGCTTGGGAGCGACGCAGGCGGCAAAGTTTTCTTCGCTCATGCTCTGCGGCACAAAGACGTC
>JAZNYU010000114.1:0-21313 GCA_045594605.1 Eubacteriales bacterium | reverse complement strand
CCGCAAATTTTCGTTTGCGAAAATTTGTTAGAACCTGCGCTTATTGTGTCTATGCTTCTCTGCTACACAAACGCGCAGGTTTGAGTTCAGATTCTCCCACGGACGAGAATCGCTCCGCAATGCAAGCATTAGCTTGCATTGCCGGAGTTCGCATTTTGCAAGCAAGGCGACGGGAGCTCGCTCACAAGAGCCGCGAGCAAAAATATTCGCGCAACGCGCGAAATTCTCCCATAGCCTTATCGCGCACTGCAATCGCAGTGCCTTTTTTATTCTCCGTGGTCAAAAGCGCGCTATGTCAACCGTTTTTCTTACGAGAGGTTTTCGTAAAACTTGTAGTTCAAATAGCCGTGAACGCCCTCCAGAGCGCCTGGAACAAGCTCCTGAACCATCAGACAATCGGGGTGCGGAAGCCCCACGCTTTCATCGGCAAAAATGCCGTAGTTGGCAGAGGTGACAAATCCGCGTGAGCGGTAATTCATAGGGTTCCCCTCCACCATGCAGATCTTGTAGCCCAAATCCTTTGCCTTTTTAAGACCGTATTCGATCAGTTCTTTGGAAATGTGCCGCCGCTGAAGCTCGGTTTTGACGGATACGGGGCTGAGCAGCAACAGTTCATCCTCGTATCTTCCTTCAATGTGAAAGCGCGAGAAGCAAACGTGACCGATGACCTCATCGTTTTCGTCGACCATAATGAGATCCAACTCGGGAAGATAATACTTTTTGGATCGAATCTCCGCTAAGAGATTGCGAACCAGGCGCCCATTTTCGGCGCATTCGGAATCGGTGAATACCTTTTGGACAAAGTCTAAGGTTTTTTCCATTTCGTTTGCGGTTACGGTTTTGATGATTCTTTCCATAGTTGTCACTCCTCTCAGGATTTGTATTTGGGGTTGGTCTTTTTTAATAGCCTCGTGCCCTTTGCAAGCGACTTGTGCCACTCGCGCTTATCGCGCAGGAACCCCTCTTTGTCATCTGCGTATTTTGCTTCTTTTTTTAAGGCAAGGTAGCTCTCAAAACGCTCGCGTGTCAGCTCTCCCGACTCGATCGCCATTTTAATGGCACACCCCGGCTCACTCTCGTGCCTGCAGTCATTGAATTTGCACCTTCCCAAAAAGCGCTCTACGTCGGCAAACGCATTTTCAATACCGTCACCTACATCCCACATACCAAGAGAACGCATGCCGGGGGTATCTATGATCATAGCACCGTTCTTGAGAAGAATCAGCTCGCGGTGTGTGGTTGTGTGACGCCCTTTGCTGTCATCCTCACGGATCTCGTTCGTTGCCATGATTTCCTCGCTTGCCAACAGATTGACAAGACTGGACTTGCCAACACCGGACGAGCCGAGAAAAACAACTGTTTTTTGCGGTGCAAAATAGGCTGCAAGCTCCCCGATGCCATATCCCGTTTGGGAACTGACTGCATGAACAGGGACGCCCATTGCGTAAAACTCGGCAACTCTGATCTGATCGCTAAAATCATCCAGCAGGTCGGCTTTTGTTAATACGATAACCGGTTGCGCACCGGATCGCCACGCGAGAGTAAGGTATCTTTCCAGCCTTTTTTCGTTAAAATCATGATTGAGAGACTGCATGATAAACACGTAATCAAAGTTGGCGGCTACCGCTTGCTCCCCTCGGTTGGGATTGGGATCCTTCCTCATAAAAACGGTGCGTCTTGGCAACGTTTTTGTGATCATACTGTCGCCTGTGGGATTGTGTTGAATAGTGACAAAGTCTCCCGCGGTGGGAAAGTCCTCTGCCTCAAAATAGTATTCCTTTGTTTTGAGTCTGCCATAGCATTCGCCATATTCGCAGACCAATTTATATCTTTCCTTATGCACGGCAATGACTCTTGCGGGGATGCCGCCGGAATACGGATGCGCATTTTTGTCAAAGCCATAGGTTTCTAAATTCATTTTTATTGTCCTCCATACGTTGCGTTGTCATTCTGTTTGGATACTCTACAACTGAAAAAGGGCATAAAAATAACACACCTGAGTGTGTTTGACACAAATATCAGGTTTATAAAACGGCGCGGCAACAAAGAGGTATTCCCTACCCCTGCTTTTGCCTTAGCCCTTATTCAGTTCAGCTCTCGCGGCCCTCTCTTGTAACAATCATCCTATTTTTCTCCTTTCTCTTCTGCTTTTGCAGGTTGTTTTTTATCATTATATCACGATTTTTTGGTGATTGCAAGCGGTTTGCAAACAAAAATTGACCGATCGTCCATATTTCATCAAAAAAGAACCGAGAGCGACCGTTGGTCGCTCTCAGTTCTCTTTTATTCGGCTTCTACAAGCTTTTCGTCATCTTGTGCACTATAATAGTCTCGGGCGGCTCTGTCAGCAGCCTCTACTCTCTCGGCTAAACCATCTTCATAGATGTCGGAATAGAGGAAGTCCATGACCTCCATACGTTCTATCTCCGTGGGCTCGGTGGCGCTTTGGGGATATTCCAAAATGAAATCGATGGCATAAAAGCCAATGTCTGCCTCGTCAAAGGATTTGCGGATGTCGAGCAGAATTTCTGCCAGACGCTCGGCGGAAACGGTTCCGTCCTCAAGATAGATGGTCAGTTTCCCTGCTCTTGCGCCCATCTCATTTGCATTGTAGTAGGCATCCAGCGTCAATTCTTCCGATGGGATGGCATAATCGGGGATGCCGGGCGCGCCCTTGTTTTCGGAGGACACAAACATCAAGTCTCCATATCCCATGTGCGCGTTGTAGGGGAAGGAGCTACTGTTGAGCAAGGTCTCAACCGCGGTGCGGTAATCACCGCGAATGCGGCTTGCGGTGCTCCAACCACTCTTTACGGTGTAGTCGTAGTTGTCATATTGCAGCTTGCCAAAGCCGTTGATCAAAAGCTCAAAATTGGTATCAATACTGCTTGGTGAGGATACGTGTGCGTGATAGTAGCCGTCCTTGAAGCTGTAAACGACCTCTCCAAGCTCGTAATCGGTATTCCCGTAGGTCTCCTTCATATGCTTTTCTGCGGTGCTTTTTGCCAGCGCTTTGGAGAGCGGATTGCCTACCAGCGAGTTGGCAAACCATGCCACACCAACAATCAGCAAAACGGCTAAAACCGCGGCGCCTATTTTTAAGATCTTCTTTTTCATTCGATTTTCTCCTTTCTTGTGGCATAGTGCAAAAGGAATGCAATGGCTATGCCGATGAGTACAAACAAACTGTAAATAACGGTCCACATAAGCGTGGAAAAGAGGTCGAGCGCAACCCATTTGAACAGATAGACGAACAGATCAATGATGAGCAACAGAACAGGCACCTTGTAAACGGCCTTCCAGCGGAACACAGAGTAGCCGAAAACGCCGACGATGGGCATAATGAGGCTGTTGTACATCAGATTTTCGCCACCCGTCCAACCAAACCCAAGGAAGATAAAGAAGATGATGAGCGAATAGACAAGCGAGTAAAAATGACGGTTGACACGCTTCATCGCCCTTTGAAAAGGCTTTGCCTCCGCACTCTTTTTGGGGGGCTTGGATTCGATCTTGGGGAGCCCTGCCCCTTCCCTCAGTTCGAGAAGCTCGGCTTGACATTTGGGGCAGCCCCCGAGGTGCTCTTTGATATATTCCGCCGTTTCGGCACTGACCAGATCCTCAACGTAAAGGGGGAGCAGGTCTCCCACAATGCTGCATTCAGTTCTCACGGTTTTCTTCCTCCAATCTTTCTAAAATCTTTTTGCGCGCTCGATGATAGGTGACGCACGCCCAGTTTTCGGTCTTGCCGAAGATCTGCGCGATCTGCCGAAAGCTGAGATCTGCATAAACGCGCCACATAAACACTTCCTTGTACGGTTCCTCTACGGTATGTAAGATCTTTTGAATGCGCTCGACCTCGTCGCGGCGGGCATATTCCTCCGCAACGCCCATGGAAAGGTCGGGCAGCTCCAACATCTCGCTCTCGTCGACGTGGTCGGTTCGATTGCTTTTCTTCCGATAAGAGTAATAGCAATTCTTTGCGATCTGGCAGAGCCAAACGCGCACGTCGCAATCTCCGCGGAAGCTATCGATCGACTTCATCGCCTTGAAGAACGTGTCACTTGTAATTTCTTCGGCCACGTGCTCGTTGCCCGAAAGCCGCAGAATATACAAATAAACGTCGTTGAAGTACGTGTTGTATAGCTGTTCAAAATCCGTCACTCTATCACCTCCTTCACCTATAAGACTCCGAAAAAAAGAAAATCTTACAAACTTTTTGTCATTATACCATATTTTTTTCAAAAAAGTGTGAACAGAAAGAAAAAGACAGAGTGCGCGGCGGCTACCTTCTTTTTGAAAAGGATTGCATTTTTTTTGAAAATGTGATATAATTGATCTATTGAAAAAAGAAAAAGGAGTGTCTCTTTTATGACAGACAACAAGGAAATGCTTGGGAATGCCCCGATTGGCAAGCTGCTCTTCCGACTCGCACTGCCTACCGTGGTTGCCCAGCTGATCAATATGCTATATAATATTGTAGACCGCATTTACATCGGACATATGCCCGACGTTGGTGACCTTGCCCTGACGGGTGTGGGTGTTTGTATGCCCATCATTCTGATCGTTTCGGCATTTGCCGCGCTGGTGGGCTCGGGCGGTGCTCCGCGCGCTTCCATTTTTATGGGTAAGAAGGATATGGAAAGTGCCGAGCGCACGCTTGGCGCTTGCTTTGGTCTGCAGATCATCGTCTCGGTCGTCTTGACCGCCGTTCTACTCATTTGGAACCGCGATCTGCTTTTGGCGTTTGGCGCCAGCGGAAACACCGTGGAATACGCCACGTCGTATATGACCGTTTATGCCATCGGCACGATCTTTGTGCAGCTGACACTGGGAATGAACGCCTTTATTTCGGCACAGGGATTTACCCGCGTTGCCATGATCTCGGTGATCGTTGGCGCGATCGCCAACATTGCGCTCGACCCGCTCTTTATTTACACGTTTGGCATGGGTGTCAGAGGTGCGGCACTGGCGACCGTGCTCTCGCAAGCACTCTCCTGCGCATGGGTACTCTCCTTTTTGTGCAGCTCCAAGAGCCTTTTGCGACTGCGCGTCAAGAACCTTATCCCCACCCCCAAGATCGTTTTGCCCTGCGTGGCACTCGGCTCGGCTACCTTTATTATGCAAGCGAGTGAGAGTGTGATCTCGGTCTGCTTTAACTCCTCGCTCCTGCACTACGGCGGCGACATTGCGGTGGGTGCGATGGCGATCTTGACGAGCATTATGCAGTTTGCCATGCTGCCGCCCCAAGGCATTGCGCAAGGCGCGCAACCCATCCTGAGCTACAACTACGGGGCAGGCAACGCAGAACGCGTAAAAAAGACCTACAAAACGCTCCTTGTCTCCTGCCTGATCTATTCGGTCACGCTTTGGCTGGCGGTCATGCTCTTCCCACGCGTGTTCGTTTCCATCTTTACCCCCGATGCCGCGCTCGTGGACTTTGCCGCAAAAGCGCTCCGCATCTATTTTAGCGGCATGGTGCTGTTCGGTATTCAGATCGCGTGCCAGATGACCTTTGTATCTCTTGGCAACGCACCCTCCTCCATTCTTGTGGCGGTCGTGCGAAAGTTCGTGCTGCTGCTCCCCTTGATCTATATTGTGCCCCACCTTGTCAGCAACCCCACAACAGGCGTTTATTTGGCAGAGCCCATTGCAGACGTTACCGCCGTGACCTTTACCGCGATCTTGTTCGTGTTCCAATTCAAAAAAGCACTCAAAAAGATTGAAAAAGAGGAATAACCGTTCTTCCCTTTAATAATTCTTCACGATCTTTGACACAAAACCTTGTTAAACTCTTGACAAACTGTTGGGACAGAGGTATAATAAGGGTGTGTTTAACACCAATTACATCACAAAGGAGATTTGCAAAAAATGAAAGTTTTACTTGCAGGCGCTTTTGGCAATCTTGGCGCCGACATTTTGAAAAAGTTGGTGGCTGACGGTCACGAGGTTGTTGCCGCAGATATTTGCGAACGCGATTTGGGTATTGAAAAGACCTATACCTTCCAAAAAATCGACGTCACCGCCCCCGAGACTCTTGCGGGCATTTGCGACGGTTGCGAGACCGTTATCACAACCGTTGGTCTTACCAAGGGCTCGGCTACCGTTACCCCTTATGAGATCGACTACCAGGGCAACCTCAATCTTTTGAACGAAGCCAAAAAGGCAGGCGTTAAGAACTTCACCTTTATTTCGGTTATCAAAGCCGATAAAGCACCTCACATTCCCATGCTGCACGCAAAGGCAATGTTTGAGGAAGAGCTCAAAAAGAGCGGTCTTTCTTACGTTATCCACCGCCCAACGGGTTACTTCTATGACATCATTAAGGTGTTCAAGCCCATGATCCTCAAGGGCGAGGTCACCCTGCTTGGCAAAAAGCCCATTCACGCAAACGTCATTTCTACCGAGGACTTTGCAGAGTTCATCGTTTTGCACATGAACGACGAGAACGCTTGCTACGACGTTGGCGGCAAAGAGACCTACTCCTATGAGGAGCTTGCTACCCTCTGCTTTGAAGCGGCAGGCAAGCCCGTTGTAATCAAACGCGCACCCGCAATGCTCTTTGACGTCCTCGCCTTTGTTAACAAGGTGAAAAAGACGGGCAAGGATGGCGTGCTCAAATTTGGCAAATGGACCATGACCGAGGAAATGGTCGGCTCTACCGTTTACGGTGATATGAGCTTTGCCGAATACATCAAAGAAAGCTTTAAGGAGGAGAACTGATATGCCTTGGTCACTTTTGGGAATCCTCGCAATTGTTTGTGCCGTTCTTTCGGCAGTTGGCTTTTATAAGTTTGTTTACTTTCTTTCCATCGGCTACGGCTTTGCCGTTGCAGGCGGCGGTATTGCCGTTTTTGTAATGGCTCTCATCAACCCCACCGATGCCCCCATTTGGATTCTTTTGATCCAAGCCGCTCTCTTTGTAGCATACGGCGTTCGCCTTTCCGGCTTTTTGCTGGTACGCGAGCTCAAGACCGCCAGCTACAAAAAGACCTTCCAAGAGGTCTCGGGAGAAGGCAAAAAGATGCCTTTCTTCGTTCTGTTCACCATTTGGGTTTCCGTTACCGTGCTTTACGTAGCGCAGGTAAGCCCCATGCTCTTCCGTTATGACAACGGCGCTGACGATCTCGTTCTTCCCATTGTCGGTATTGTGATCTCCATTCTCGGTCTTGTACTCGAGAGCGTTGCAGACAATCAAAAATCCGCGCAAAAGAAGGTTCGCCCCGATATGGTTGCGACCAAGGGACTTTACAAGCTCTGCCGTTGCCCCAACTACCTTGGCGAGATCATCTTTTGGACGGGCGTGTTCATTGCCGGCATTAGCACGTATGCAGGCTTTGGTCAATGGATCACCGCAATTTTGGCATACGTTTGTATCGTTTACATTATGTTCAACGGCGCGCAACGCTTGGAAAAGCGTCAGATGGCGCGCTACGGTGAAAACGAGGAATACAACACCTACGCCAACAAGACCCCTATTATCATCCCCTTCCTGCCCATCTATCACCTGAATAAGAAGAAGTAATCGGAGGACACAAACATGGACTTCACCGTTTCAATGGCTTTGGTCGATTACATTCCCGTCATCTTTTTTGCACTTGCCTCTCTCATCCTTTTGCGCGATCTATACCCCAGAATGACGAAAACCGCTTTTGCACTTTTTGCAGCGGGTGTAACCAACGTCACCCTTGCGGGCGCGCTCAAGGCAACCTGGAAGCTTCTTTACGCCGCAGGCGTGTGCGATTTTGAGGCACTGAACGCAATGTTCTTCCCCACCCAGTCCATCGGCTTTATGCTGGCAGGCATTGGCATTGTTTTGATGCTTTGCCAAAAGCAAACGGGCGTAACCGCAGCAGCGGTTGCCGCTCCCCCCGTATTTTCGGGCACGTTTGTGTTTGTTGGACTGATGGTTGTGGGACTTGGTATGATGGATACCGTGCTTTGTATTCTTGCCGCCAAGCTGAAAAAGCCGTGGCTGATCGCGATATTCATCCTCTCCTTTGCTTGCTCTCTGTGTATGGGATATCTTTCCTCTAAGGATTTTGCCAAGGCTTCGATGAACTGGATCGCCGAGGGCGTGAACGTAGTCGGACAAGGCACACTTCTTTTGGGCACCTATCTATTGCACAAAAACGGACTTAATAAGCGCGAAGCATAAGCAACCGCACAAAAAGACCGCCATCACGCATTGTGATGGCGGTCTCTGTTTTTATCTTATTCAAAATACCGTATTCCGAATTAGTGGAAGGTGTAGTTCATCACGACCTGTGCGGAAGCGGTGGAATACTTCACTGTGATTGCCGAGATGGCATTCTTGGTGTAGGATACGGTTACGATCATATTTTGGGCGCCTGCAACCTCTGTTCCAAAGAACGCGGAAGGATCCAGAACCTTAAACATGATGGTGGTGCTCTCGCCTGCCGTCAGGTTGTATTCCCCAACGTTTGCGGCAACAAATTGGAATGCACCCGACAGGACCTTGTAATCGGAAACAACCAGGATTTCGCCGTCGAAAATAACGGTGTCGGTCTTGTCACCCAGCACAGCCGAGCCAACCAATGTCTCCTTATAGCTTTCGGGAACGGTAATGCTTCCGTCCTCGTTCACCTTGAAGGATGCCAACTTTTCGATGGAATACGTCACTTCTCTTTCGTTCAGAACGAACTGAGAGCCCAGGGTAACGCCCTCTTGCGTGGTGGCGATGTCAAGCTCGATCTTTTGGTAAACGGAGCCTTTGGTAAGACCGGTCAGCTCCTCGCAAAACGCTTTTTTTACGTCGGGCTTGTTTTCGGGATTGGGGATCTCTTCGGGAGCGGTGGTTCCCTCTTGCGGGTTGGTGCCGGAGTTGGGGGTGTTGGTGCCCGTGGGCTCCTCTTGGCTACCGCCGATCAGGCCGCCAAGGTTACAGGATGCCATTGCAAGCACGAGGGACAGAACGGTTACTGTCAACAAAATTTTCTTTGCAATATTCTTCATTTTCTTATCCCCCTATCAGAACCAGATCATTTGGACGAACGCCTTGAAGAGTCTGGAGAGGTATGCAAATACGCCCGAGATAGCCGAGAATGCGACCTCTACGGTGTTTTCTGCTTCCTCATTGACAGATGCGGCACGGTTGTTGTATTCTTCAATTTGAGAAAGCAGCTGTTTGTATTCGCCCTCTGCTTGCTTTTTCTCCTCAGAGGTGAGTGCGTTGTACTTTGCTACTGCATCTGCAATAGCTGCGTAGTTTTGCTCACCGGCGTTTCCGCCCTTTACGTTTTCAACAGCCGCTGCAAAATCAGCAGGAGTTGTGGGGTCGTCGACCTCGATATGTTCTTCTACTACAAAAACAACGGTGAGTAGATGAAGCTCATGTTCCCCTTGGTTGAAGTTTACCGCAGCGGAAACCTTATACTCACCAATGGGTGCATCCTCTTTTGCCTTGAGGGTCATGGTGAACAGATCGCCCTTAACGGTTTTAGCTCCTGTGAAAGCAAAGATGGCTTCTTTCGTTTCGGTCTTTACGTCCTTGATGAACAGAGAGGAAAGCATCCATTTGGCAGAGCCCTCTACCAATTCAAATACGTTCTCGTCAAATTCATAGGTGAGAGCACCCGACTTGACGTTGGCATATTCCTCGGGAACCGAGAACACAACGGTTACGGTCTCGCCCGCGAGGACCTGCTCCTCTTGCATATTTTCATCGGCAACTACACCAAGGCAAACAGTAGAAAGAACGATCGCAATTGATAATATCAATAATAATACTTTTTTCATTACATGTCTCCTTCTTCTGCAAGGTGCAGTGTTTTCTGCACCTTGCACTATTTTTTATCAATGCAACGGATAGCTTGCTTCACCAAAGTAGATGAAGTAGAGCAGATAGATCGCGTCATCGGTGGTCTCCTGACCGTCGCCGTCAAAGTCGAGACCTTGTACTACGGGATAGTCCTCGGAACCAAAGAATACGTTGTAGACCAGATATACGGCGTCATCGGAGTCAACGTCGCCGTCGTTATCTACGTCACCCTTGAGCGCGTTCACGTATCCGCACTCCTTACAGTAAACGTGGAATTCGTCGTCGTAAACGTGCTCTTCGATCTTTTCAAGTCCACAGTTGCCGCAGAGGTGAACGTGGCACTTGTCATCCAACATCATCACGTAATAGTCGGGGTGAGGACATTCTCTCTCATATCCGCAAGTGTCGCATACGAGATCGTAGTCGCTATCGTAGGTGTGTTGCTCTGCTTCCTGATAGTCGCAAACAACGCATACGTGTGCGTGATAGATGCCATCAAGAATAGTGACGTAGGTCTTGGGATGGTGGCACTCTCTTTGGTAGCCGCATTCGTCACATACGAGGTCCTCTTCGCCGTCAAACACGTGCTCTGCCTGTTCGGTGTGTCCGCACAGAGCGCACGCGTAAACGTGATAGAAGCCATCCAGAATGGAAACGTAGGTTTCGGGGTGGCGGCATTCTCTTGTGTTGCCACATTCGTTGCATTCGAGGTCGTAATCGTCGTCGTAGATATGCTCTTCCATAACCGCATAGCCGCAGAGCTCACAAACGCGAGCGTGGTAAGCATCGTTGATGTTCTCAACCACGGTGTTTGCGTGAGGACATTCGGTTACCGATACCGACTTGGCAACGACCGTTACAACGCCTTCCTTATCCTCTACCATCAGGGAGAAGGTTACGGATGTGTCATCGGTGAATTGCTGTGCCTTGAGCGCGATGCGATAAACTGCGCAGTTGACGTCAACGTAATCGCCCCATACGGAAACGGACTTGTAGGTTCCCTCTTCGATATCCTGGATCATAGCATCCTGAAGGAGCCACTCTGCAGAAACGATATCAAAGACGCTCGAATCAAACATGGGAACAACGCTGAGCGACTTGATGGGATCGCAGTTTTCGATAACGAGCGTGAATACGATCGTGTCACCGATAACAACGTAGTCAAAGTCACTCTCTACTCTTGCAGCCGCGCCGCCCAGAGGAGGCAGAACCTCACTCTTGAGAACCTCGCCGCATACGGCGCAATGGAGCTCCTTGAGACCTTCCGCATATTGGGTAGGCTCGGTGGTAACGGTCCATTCGCCCTCGGTGTGACCGAGTGCTTCGACGACGTTATCCTTCATAGTAGCGCCACAGTTCTGGCAGGTGTGCTTGGTGTAACCGTCCTCGGTGCAGGTGGGTGCTACGACCACGCCTTCATCGTAAATGTGCTCGCAAGGATCGCTGAGGTAAAGTGCGTACATAACGAGGTCGTCATATACGTTCTTTGTGTAGCTGGTGTTGGTACGTCCGTCGTAGCAATTTCTGTTGTAGTAGAACTCCCACGTCAAGCCGGAGAGGATGATGTGGCCGTCGCCTACTGCATATTCTACGAGGGTTGCATCACCGTGAGCATCCTGAAGGATGACGTTGGCACCTGCGGGCAGCGTGTTTGCATCAAATGCGGAGTGGCTGCAGTAGTTGCCGTTGAGGAGGCTGTTGGTGAGTGCCTTGCCGTCGGTGAGGATACCCGATACGATCAGGTGGTCACCGTCAACAATGTAGTTGTATCTGGAGTAGAAGTTCTTCTTTACAACACCCTCGGGCAGCGTGTAGTTGATGTTGCCGCCTGCCCAGCCGCTATCACATGCACCGTAGATAACTACGCCGCCTGCGGTTGCAAACTGAACAAGAGTATCGCCCAGATAGTTGAGCTGGTTGTAGGTTGCAGAGCCTTGGTCGTTGGCGATCAGAATCACGTTGTATGCGCCAAGATCAACGTTTGCAAAGTTGGAGGTCGTGGTCATATCCCAACCGGTGATATAACCGTCCTTCAGCATTTGGTTGAGCAATGCTGCGTTGTTGTTCTCGCCCCAAGGATATCTATCCTGAACGAGTAGCACGTTGGCAGCCTCTCTTGCGGGAATGACCTCGGTGTAGAAGTCGCCGCACGCCTCGCAGGTGTAGGTGATTTCACCGTCCTCCTCGGAGGTTGCTACCTTTGTAATGGTGGACTTGTAATCGTGTCCGCCGGGGATGGTCTCGGTATAGTAGTCACCGCACTTAGAGCAGGTGTATACCGTGTAACCGTCGGTGTAGCAGGTGGGTTGAACCTGCTCGGTGATGGAGTAAGCGTGCTCGGAATATACGTAAGTGCTGTAGCTGCTGCCGCAACGCTCACAGGTGTGGGTCAGAATGCCGGGGGTGGTGCAGGTCACCTCTCTGGTCACTTCAGTTACATAGTTGTGGCCGAGAGAAGAAATATAGATGTTTTCAAGCTGCTGTCCGCAAACGGCACATTCGGAGTGCTTACGTCCGGAGGTCGTGCAGGTAGGCTCATAGTCAATGATCCATTCGCCAACGGTGTGACCGTATTGAGATACATAGTTGCCTGTGTACGCATAGCCGCAAAGCTCACAAGCAAAGCGGGTGTAACCGTCGGTCGTGCAGGTAGGCTCTACCACCTCGACCTCGATGAAGCTGTGCTTGCAATGATCACCGCCGCCAATGCCGGAGCCGGACAGGGATGCTGCGTAAAGGATCAGGTCATCGTATGCGATGGAGGAATAAGAGTTATTACTGCTGTAGTAGAATTCCCATGTCAGGCAGGAGAGGATAACGCTACCGCCGCCATAGTTGTACTCCACCAGAATTGCATGGTTCTTGTCATCCTTGAGGATCACGTTTGCGTTTTCGGGAACGGTGGAAATGTAGGAGTGGTTGAGAGAGCTGCCGTACGCATCATCGGGGAAACGAACGAAATCAGACAACTCACCGCTCATGATCGGGTGATCGTAATCAACGATCGTACCGTAGTTGCCGTTATCGTAAGTGGCAACAGCGCCGCCGGGAAGTGTAACGGCATAGTTATTATACCAGCAAAGACCGTAAATAACGGTGCCTCCCGCGTTAATGAAGTCAAGGATCTTATCGTACATGCTGTTCACTTGACTTACCGTCAGCACGTCTGCATTCATAACGACGTAGATCACACTGTAAGCGTTGAGATCTTCGTAGTGGAAATTGGAGCTGCTAACGATCTTATAGGAATTGATGCTTCCTGCAGAAAGCATGTTTTGCATAAGCTCTCGGTTGCTGCCTCTACCCCAAGGCTCATCGTTTTGAACCACCAAAATGTCTGCAGGTCTTTGATCGATATACTCACCGCACATCGTGCAGTAGTTATCCTCGCCAACCTTGTGGCGGACGGTGGAAAGAACGTCATCGTAGTATTCGCCGCACATCGAGCAAGTGTAACGAACGTAACCTTCTACCTGGCAGGTAGGCTCTACTCTTTCGCTCTCGGTGTACTCGTGTGCGAGTGTGTAGAGCGTTTCATCGTAATAGTCGCCGCACATCGAGCAGGTGTAACGAATGTAACCCTCTGCCTGGCAGGTGGGCTCTACTCTTTCGCTCTCGGTGTATTGATGCTCGAGGGCATAGAGTGTTTCATCATAAAAGTCACCGCACATCATACAGGTATAACGAATGTAACCGTTGTATTGGCAGGTGGGCTCTACTCTTTCACTCTCGGTGTACTCGTGTGCGAGTGTGTAGAGTGTTTCGTCGTAGTAGTTGCCGCACATCGTGCAGGTGTAACGAATGTAACCCTCGTATTGGCAGGTGGGCTCTACTCTTTCGCTTTCGGTGTATTGATGCTCAAGAGCAGGAATGGTCTCATCATAGAAGCGCTCGCACTCGGTGCAGGTGTAACGAATGTAACCTTCAACACCGCAGGTGGGCTCTACGCGCTCGGTCTCAACGTAGTTGTGAACGTGTGCGTTGCCGCCAATGCCGTCAAAGCCCTGAAGTACGGGATATGCGTAACCGTTGACGTCGGCAAACGTCCATACGTTTGCAAAGTCCCAACCAAGGGTGTAAGCAAACCAATCTTGAGATTGGAGATTGCCAAGATCTGTGTAAGTACCTCTTGTAGAGGTAAAGTTTGCGTTGTAGTAGCAATTGGAGTAATTGGGCGTTTTATTGAAATAATCGCTGATGGCATCTCTTGTGTTATCGGTGTAGATCTCACCGATGAAAACACAGTTTTGAATGGTTTCTCCACCGCAGGAAATGCCCAAAATACCGCCGGCATAGGAGTGCGATGTGGAATCCGATGCGCTTACGGTACCAATGAAGATACTGTTGAAGATCTTTACTGTTCCCGTGCTATTGTTTTTAACGCCGACAATACCGCCAACGTAGGAGTTATAGCCGCTGCAGAAGCCCGACACCGTAGCAACAGCAGATACGTTTGTTATCGTGATGGCGGCGTTGTAATGAATGTATCCAACAACCGCTGCAACAGAGCAAATACCGTTATACAACGTGCGAACGGATACTTCACCGGATACGGAGACGTGGCTGATCGTATTGGTACCGTCCATAGAACCGACCAAAAGACCCGCAGAGGTGCTGGCGTTGGAGCCGTTTTGCTCAACAGCAAGGTATCCTTCACTGATTTGCAGATTTTGAACCGTTGCGTTGTAGAGAGTACCGAACAAACCAATGTTTCTCGACGTGGTTTTGGTAATGTTCAGACCGAGAATCGTGTAGAACTGACCGTCAAAGTTACCTCTGAAAGCAGTTGAAAAAACGTCATAATTAGATCCCACACCGATCGGTGTCCACTCGATGCCGCAAAGATCGATGTTGTTCATCAAAAGGAAGTATTTGCCACTGTAGCTGTTACCGTTGTTTGTGGAATAAGCAAGGTAAGCAAGCTCAGCACCCGTGTAGATCAGGTAAGGATCGTACTCGGTACCGCTCCCGCCGCCAAAGCTGCCGGCAACCGTGCCATCCCAAAGATCCGCCTTGGGAGCTTCGATATACTCGCCGCACATCGTGCAGTAGTTATCCTCGCCAACGTTGTGGCGGATGGTGGAAAGAACGTCATCGTAGTAGTCGCCGCACATCGTGCAGGTGTAACGAACGTAGCCCTCTACCTGACAGGTGGGCTCTACTCTTTCGCTCTCAAGGTATTGATGCTCAATCACACCAATGGGCTCGTCGTAGTAGTCGCCGCACACCGTGCAGGTGTAACGGATGTAACCTTCTACCTGGCAGGTGGGCTCTACTCTTTCGCTCTCGGTGTACTGATGTTCGGGAGCAGGAAGGATCTCGTCATAGGAGCGCTCACACTCGGTACAGGTGTAACGGACGTAGCCTTCAACACCGCAAACGGGATCTACGCGCTCGGTCTCCACGTAGTTGTGGATGTGCATATCGCCGCCGCCAACCGCTTGCAGAATGGGATATTCGTTGCCGTTGCTATCGTCAAACATCCATACGTTCTCAAAGTCCCAACCAAGGGTGCTTGTGAGCCAGCTTTGAGACTTCAGGTTTTCGATATCGGTGGAGTACGCACCTCGGTTGTCGCTGACGTTGCAGGATGCGTAATAGCAGTTCTCCAAATACAGCGATCCGTTAAAGTGGTTTCCGTAAACCGCGCCGGAGTAACTGTTGGCGGTGATGCTGCAGTTTCTGACAAAGCAATTGCGCACCGTGGTGCTTTTCGCATAGTTGTCACTGACCAAGCCGCCGGCATAGGTCGTGCCGTTGCCGATTGCACTAACAGACGAAATAGCGAAGCAATTTTCGATGACGATCGTCTCGCCGCCATACCAACCGGTAGCACCGATCAAGCCACCTGCTTGAATGGTGTTACCCTCACCAACGATGCTGACGATGGAATAGCAATTCTCTACTTTGCCCGACAGGAGCAGACCTACAACACCGCCAACGGGAAGCTGACCCGAGGAGTTGTATGCGTAAATATTGCCTTCCACAAAGCAACCCGAGGTAGTGCCGTCGCTTTGTCCGCCAATCAGTGCACCGACCTCTAACCAGCCTGCCGTAGCTTTGATTTGAACGTCTACGTTCTTTAAGCCTACGTTGCAGACAGTTGCATTGGTGGTTTTTCCAAACAAGCCGGCGTTTTCGTAAGAGCCGTGTATGGTCAGATTATCAATAATGTGTCCAAGGCCGTCAAAGGTTCCCGCAAAGGAATTCGACAGCTGTCCAATAGGAGTCCAGTCATAATTGGAAAGGTCAAGGTCGCAGCCCAGATAGATCGACTTGCCGCTAAAGGAGTTGCCCCCGTTAACAAGCTGTGCAAGACCGGCAAGCTGCTCTGCCGTAACGATTACAAATTCGACGTCTGCGGGATTGTACCAGGAAATATCTACGGTACCGTCCCAAGCGTCAGCCTTGGGGGCCTCGATGTATTCACCGCATCTTTCGCAGGTGCCCTCCTCGGTGGTGTGACCGAGAGCGGGAAGCTTTTCGTCATAAGCGTCACCGCACTCTGCGCAGGTGTAACGAACGTAACCGTCCACAAGGCAAGTGGGCTCTACGTTTTCGGTTTCGATGTAGTTGTGCTCACACGCCTCGGGGAGCTCGCCAAAACCGGCAAATCCCTGAAGGACGGGATAAGGATATTCGTAAGTGTAATCAAAGGTCCATACACTCTCAAAATCCCAACCAAGGGTGGAGGCGATCCAATCCTGAGATTGGAAGTTTTCGGTTGTTGCCGTTGTGGTAGCGTTTATAATGCTTCCGTTGGTATCCAATACGTTTTGGTAGCAGTTCGATACGCTCGCGCCGCCCGAGCCGCTTTGCAGGTTTGTGTACATAGCGGAAACATATATAGGAGAAGTGCCGGAGACAGCCCTGAAGCTGCCCTCAGCAAAGCAATTCTTGATCGTCAGCGAGCCGTCAAATTTACATCCCACAATACCGCCGACATGCGCCTCGCGGGATACCGATTCTGCCGAGCTGACACCCACGAAATAGCATTTGCTGATTTCGACGGAGTTGGAGGTGCTGCCCGCAACACCGCCTGCGTAAGCCTTATACGTGCCCGAAACAGAGGATTTAGCCGTAACAGTGCCCACTGCATAGCAATTGGTAACGGCAGAG
The DNA here is from genome assembly GCA_045594605.1 of Eubacteriales bacterium. Classification (GTDB taxonomy): domain Bacteria; phylum Bacillota; class Clostridia; order Oscillospirales; family CAG-272; genus UMGS1865. The sequence goes on along the minus strand of JAZNYU010000114.1, from coordinate 4,416 downwards.
GAATCACAATAGCCTACGATCATGCCTGCGGTTGCATTGTGACCGGGAGTCGTTCTTGTGTTGGTTACGTCAAGAACACCAATTACGTAACATCCGCTAATGGTAGACATGTACGCGGCTCCGCAAAGAACCGAACCGTAAGACATGGACGAACTGTACGTCATGGTAACAGACGCATTTTCGACTCCGAGGGACAGGATGTTTGCGCTTACGATCGAACCGAACAGACCAACCTTCATCAAATTACTACTGTTGATGAAAAGGCCAAGGATCTTGTGACCGTCGCCGTTAAACGTTCCTTTGAAAACAGAATACGAGCTGGTGTCATCAGTGTCCGTTTGGCTGCCCTTGCCGATCGGCGTCCACTCAATGCCATTCAAATTGATGTCATTCATCAGCTTGAAATACTTGTTGCTGTAGCTATTACCGCCGTTGGTGCTGGAGGCAAGGTAGGCAAGCTCGGCGCCTGTATAGATCTGGTACGGGTCATCCGAGGTACCGCTACCGCCGCCAAAGCCGTTTGCAATGCTGCCATCCCAAACGTCAACGACGTTCTCTTTTGCCTGATCTTCGGCAAAAATGGTGATGGGCCACGTGCCAAAGATACCGGCGATCATCATCACGGCGAGTAAGCCGGAGAGGATCCTGTTTGCGAGACTGGTTTTGTTTCTCATAATTGAACTCCTTATCTTGGATGCGATTCACACACATCCAACGTTTGAAAGTTGCCATCAAAAAATATGATGTTAAGCCCATTATACTCCTCTTTTTTGCAAAATGCAACCTATTTTATATAAATAATAAAAAAAGCTTCCTAAATTTAGGAAGCGTTCTATTTATTGTAAATATCCAACTTTAACAAGAAATCCCACAGAAATTTCAGGGATTTCTGTGGGATCTTTTGCCTTATTCAATATCAAATTCGGGGGGCACGTCGATTTCTTCACCAACGTACTTGCCGTTCTTTTTGCGCTGGCGCACACACTCGGAGAGCAGATATTCGATCTGCCCGTTTACCGAGCGGAAATCATCCTCTGCCCACGCCGCAATGGCGGCATAGAGCTTGGGAGAGAGGCGCAGCGGTACCTGCTTTTTTTGCGACTCGTTCATACGGTGTCACCCTTTATCAATACAGGCTGCCCGAATTGACTACGGGTTGTGCATCGCGGTTGCCGCAAAGAACGACCAGAAGGTTGGAGACCATAGCGGCTTTTCTCTCGTCGTCAAGAACGACGGTGTTGTTTTGAGAGAGGCGTTCGAGTGCCATTTCTACCATGCCAACGGCGCCGTCAACGATCATTTTACGAGCGTCGATGATAGCCGATGCCTGCTGACGTTGCAGCATTACGGCTGCGATCTCAGGTGCGTATGCGAGATAAGTGATGCGCGCTTCAACGATCTCAATACCCGCTTCTTCAACACGTGCTTGAATTTCGCCGCGGATGCGGTCTGCTACGACGTCGCTGGAACCACGCAGACTTCCCTCGTCGGCAATGCCTTCGCCGGTGGTGTCAACGCCGGGGGCTACGTCATAGGGGTAAATGCGAACAACGTTACGCAATGCACTGTCGCATTGCAGGGAGAGGAATTCCTTGTAGTTATCTACGTTGAAAACTGCCTTTGCGGTGTCAACAATGCGCCACGTAACGGCAATTCCGATCTCAACGGGGTTGCCGAGGCAGTCGTTGATCTTTTGGCGATTGTTGTTGAGCGTCATGATCTTAAGGGAGATCTTTTTGCTATCGGGAGTAACGTTAACCGAGATCTCGCCGCTTTCTTTGATCACCGTGCCGAGACTCTTGGTGGAAACGTCACCGCTTTGGTTGAGCTTGGTGTTCGCCGCAGGATTGACAGAGCTGCAGAAGGGGTGAACGGCATAAAAGCCCTCGCCCTTGAGCGTGCCAACGTATTTACCGAACAGAGTGAGCACGAGCGCCTCTTGGGGCTTGAGCACGCGCAGACCTGCCAGCGGAATCCAACCAAGGCAGAGGACTGCCATAGAGATGCCGAACAGGATCCAGCCGCCAACCATTCCTTCCTCGCCCAACGTGCCGCCGACAATGACGCCAACAATGGCAACGAGCAGAACCAGAATGTCAAGAATGAGAACAGACATACCGCTTTTTACATTTTTTAAAACTTTTTCTTGCATGATAGTACCTCCTAATATGTGGTATCATTATGATATCACATTTATTTCATTTTGTCAAGGGGTTTGAGAAATTTTTTGGGATGCTATGGCATTGCGGAATGCGGTTGGATTGCAACCGTGGCTTTCTGCAAATTTTCGACAAAAATGCTGTACCGTTTTAAAACCGCATTCGGATGCGATCTCCCGAACGGGCAGATCGGTGCACTCAAGAAGCTTTTCGGCGACTGCGATTCGATAATGCCAAACGTATTTGATGGGCGTCATCCCCAGCTCTTTTTTGAACAACCGCACAAGAGCTGAATGGCTGAGTGCCACTGCCCTCATAATATCTTTGAACGTGATTGCGTTATGATAATAGTTTTCAATATAAATAACCGCTTTTTGAAGCTGCGGATCGAATGTTTTATCGAGGCATTCAACAGAATCATGTTGTTTCAAAATCGACGGGGTCTGCATCATGATGCCCTCCTCTGTTCCCATAATATATTGCAAACTATACCCTTCTATTGTAGTACAAATATTTACTAAAGTCAATAGTAAATTTATTTACTTGTTATAATGTTTACAAACAGGTAACAAAAGGAGCGAAGATATGCTGGCTTATATAAAAAGAATTCGCGATTTGCGAGAAGACCACGATAAAACACAACAACAAATTGCTGACTATTTAGGAACCTCACAAACCATGTATGCCCGATATGAAAGAGGCGCCAATGAACTGCCCGTTCGACATTTGATCATGCTCTGCAAATATTACAATGTGAGTGCCGATTATATTTTGGGCTTGACCGATAAATAAATGAAAAGCGGGCGACTGATGGTCGCCCGCTTTTCATAATCCCTCTATTCCATTAAGCAAAGAAGTCGTCCACCGTGCAACCAATGGCATCGGCAAGGACGGGGAGAAGTGCTATATCGGGGCAACATTCCTCTCTCTCCCATTTGGAAACAGACTGCGAGGTGATTCCAAACAGATCTGCCAACTCCTTTTGCGTGATGCGATTTTGAGAACGGTATGCCTTTAATTTTTCCGAAATGATGATTTTTCTCATTTGCAAATTCCCCCTTCCCCATCCATTTACAATCCAAGGTTTTTGATTCTGTTTGATACCACCGCTGTTCTGAACGCGGTAGGATTGCAGCCAAAGCTTTCTTCAAATCTTCGACTGAAATGCTGTACGGTTTTAAAGCCGCATCTGTTTACAATATCCTTAACAGGCAAATTTGTATACTCGAGAAGCTTTTTTGCCACGTTCATACGATGATACCAAACGTATTCGATGGGCGTCATATCCAATTCATCTTTGAATAACTGCGTTAAGGAAGAGCGGTTCAATGAAGCCACCTTTACAAGATCATCAAGTGTGATAGCATGACGGTAATGATTTTCTATATAAATAACGGCACTTTTAAGATGCGGATTCAGTATTTTGCTTGCGCGTTCCACAGAATTGCTTTGCCCAATCAACCCGTAGGTTCTCTCCAAAAGCAGTATGATTTCCATAAAATAGGATCTGCTTCTGCAGGACCAATACCAGTCCGGTTGTTCCTGTAATTCATTTTCTAACAATGAAAATAACCGCTGCATATTCCCCAAACACTCATCAAAAATTGGAACCACATACTGCTTTGTATCGGTAAACGGCTTTAGGAGGAAAAGATCGTGCGCCTCGGCAACCTGCTCGTAGTTTCTGCTATGGACTCTTGAAAAGCTCATATTCACATTTAAAAAGGTTGGGCTGAAATAAACAGAATCGCATTTGAGCCCGCGTTTTTTGAGCAGTTTGGGCGACTCCGATTCATCAAAGCAGACAAAGCAAGGCGCCATTGCCTCAAACGTTTTTCCATGCACCTCAAAATGCGCCACGCCTTCATATATGATCATCAAAGCAAAGCAGGTGTCTTTTATATTCAGATCCTTTAAGGTGTCATTTTTGACACATTGTACCGGAGCGATTTTCCCGGTGTTATACTTGAGCCCAAAGGTTTGCGGATTCATCTTACGCCCTCCAAATCATCACAGCGCTTTCTACGTAACCATTGTAATATATTTTCGTCTTTTTGTCAATGCAGATGACGCAAAAACAAATTTACAGATAACAACATCTGTTTTTCAGATAAACCAATTTCAGACTTTCTTTTGCTAATATAGCAAAACATTATAATTCCTTTTGCAAGACCGCCTCGCCGTTTTTCATGCTGCGTAATTGGAACCCATTTGCCAGATATAATTGCAGCGCACTGTCAAAATCGGCGCAAATCAT
>JAZNYU010000113.1:0-1735 GCA_045594605.1 Eubacteriales bacterium | reverse complement strand
TGCAATTATTATTTTGAGAGGAAATTACTATGAAGCTCAACTACAAACGTGTGTTGCTTGTGGGAATGGCGTTTTTTCTGATCTCGGCATTTTGGCAAGCATACGACGCAATCGTTCCGCTTATCCTAACAAATCACTTTGGCCTTCCGCAAACAATCTCCGGAGCAGTTATGTCTATTGACAACGTTCTTGCTGTGTTTATGCTCCCCATCTTTGGTGCACTTTCCGACAAGGTGAACACTCGCTTTGGCAAGCGCACCCCCTTTATCTTTATCGGCTCCATCGTTGCTATGGTATCCTTTATTGCACTTACCTTCATCGATAACTATCAAATCGCCAAGGTAGTGGCAGCAGGCATTCCCGAGCTGGCGCAAACAGGATCTGCCGAGGAGATCGAAATGATCCGCAAGCTGACTGTAGAGCTGACCGTTGCAAATCCCTTGCCCTTTATCGGCTTTATTGCAACGCTGCTGGTCGTGCTTGTAGCAATGGCAACCTTCCGCTCTCCCGCGGTTGCTTTGATGCCTGACGTTACCGTAAAACCTCTTCGTTCCAAGGCGAACGCGATCATCAACCTCACCGGCACGGCAGGCGGTATTCTCGTGCTCGTGCTCGGCATGGTATTTGCAACCTCCAAAAACCACTATATGCAATATACGGGCTACGTTGTAGCCGTTGTTTCCATTATGCTTACGGGACTCGTTGTTTTCCTGCTCACCGTCAAAGAGAAGAGATGGGCTGCGGAAATGGAAGAGGACTCTCGCCGTCTCGGACTTGAGGACACTCCCGAGGAAGAGGAGACAGGCGCGCAAAAGCGCAAGCTTTCCAAGGGTGAGATGAAATCCCTGCTTCTCATTCTGGCATCGGTTGCACTTTGGTACGTTGGCTACAACTCCATCACCAGTAAATATTCGGTATATGCTACCAATATTCTCGGCTTTGATTTCAACTTCACGCTCATCATCGCGCAGGCGGCGGCAATCGTTTCTTACATTCCCGTAGGAATGATCGCCTCTAAGATCGGCAGAAGAAAGACCATTCTTGCAGGAGTCGCGATTCTCGCATCCGCATTCTTTATTGGCAACTTTATTACCCCCAACACGCCCGAGCTCGTTATGTATCCCGTATTTATTCTTGCGGGCATCGGCTGGGCAACCATCAACGTAAACTCCTTCCCGATGGTTGTTGAGCTTGCAAGAGGCGGCGACGTTGGCAAATATACGGGCTATTATTACACCGCTTCTATGTCGGCACAAATCGTCGCACCCATTCTTTCGGGCGTTCTTTATGACTTGATCGGCATGCGCTACGTATTCTTTGCATTTGGCACGGCGTTTGTTTTGTTCTCGTTTGTTACTATGTTCTTTGTAAAGCACGGAGATGCCAAGGTCGTTGAAAAAAAGGACCTGCTCGAGCAACTCGACGTTGATTGATGGCTATGATGATATTGATTAACATTGTTGTATTGCTCGCAATTCTTGCGCTAACACTGTTGGCAATTTATTTGTTTATTCTTGTGCGCCCGCCCAAAAAGACAAAGCCTGACCCTGCACTTTTGCGCGATTATGCGCACAGAGGGCTTCACAACGGCAAGGATGCGCCCGAAAACTCGCTTGCGGCATTTGAGGCAGCCTGCCAAGCAGGATACGGCATTGAGCTTGACGTCCAGCTCTCGCGCGACGGCAAGGTAATGGTCTTTCACGATTACAAGCTCGCGCGTATGACGGGATGCGAC
>JAZNYU010000112.1:0-11039 GCA_045594605.1 Eubacteriales bacterium | reverse complement strand
CCATGGTATAAACGGGACCCGTGGTATAGGAGAATGCCGCCTGAACGTGACCGCCCTCCTTCTTCGTTGCGTTGATTGCGGTACCGAGGTTTCTCGGATCGTTGAGCGCATCAAAGATACGGATGATATCAATACCGTTTGCAAGGGATTTTTGTACGAAATATTCTACAACGTCATCGGAATAGTGACGGTAGCCGAGGATGTTTTGACCGCGGAAAAGCATTTGCAATTTGGTATTCTTGACCTTATCGCGAATAGCGCGCAGTCTTTCCCAAGGATCCTCGTTCAGAAAACGCATACAAGCGTCAAAGGTTGCACCGCCCCACGCCTCAAGGGAGTGGTAGCCAACCTTATCCATCTGCTCGAGAATAGGAAGCATCTCGGCAGTGGTCATACGGGTTGCAATCAGCGACTGATGGGAGTCGCGAAGCACTGTTTCTGTAATTTTTACTTTAGCCATTGTTTTACTCCTATCAGATTGGAATTAGCCGAAGAAGGACATCAGTACGCCTGCGGCTACGGCAGAGCCGATAACGCCTGCCACGTTGGGACCCATTGCGTGCATCAAAAGGAAGTTGGAAGGATCTGCCTTCTGCCCTTCAATTTGAGAAACACGCGCCGCCATAGGAACGGCGGAAACACCCGCCGAACCGATGAGGGGGTTGATCTTGCCACCTGTCAGAACGTTCATGATCTTTGCTGTCAGCAAGCCACCGGCAGTAGAAATCAGGAATGCGGTAAGACCGAGAACGATGATGAGCAGTGTTTTGGTGTCAAGGAAAGAAGCCGCCGTTGCAGTTGCACCAACGGAAATACCGAGACAGATGGTGACGGTGTTCATCAGTCCATTTTGTGCCGTTTTGGAAAGACGGTCGGTCACGCCGCACACGTTCATCAGGTTACCAAACATCAAGCAACCGATCAGAACGAGTGCATCGGGAACGATGAGTCCAACGATGATCATAACAAGAATCGGGAAAATGATCTTTTCTGCCTTGGTAACAGGGCGAAGATCGGTCATTTTGATTTTTCTTTCCTTCTCGGTTGTGAGAAGCTTCATCATGGGGGGCTGGATCATCGGGATGAGTGCCATGTAGGAATATGCGGCAATTGCGATAGCACCCAAGAGACCGGGAGCTAAGGTCTTTGTAACCGTGATCGCGGTCGGTCCGTCGGCGCCGCCGATAATACCGATAGAAGCCGCCTCGTTGCCCGTGAACACGCCGGAGATCAGCGCGCCTGCAAATGCAACGAAAACACCAAGCTGTGCACCTGCACCAATGAGCAGGCTCTTGGGGTTGGAGATCAAGGGGGTAAAATCGGTCATCGCGCCAATGCCGATAAAGATCAGGCAGGGGTAGATACCGGTCTTAACACCGATGTAAAGCAGGTCCAAAAGACCGCCGTGTTGGAAAATGTAATTAAAGTTGGTGTATGCCGAAACGATCTCACCGTTCTCCCAAGTAAAGCTGTAAAGCTCCGTCCAAGGAACGACGTGTCCGTTGATCTCGGGACCGATGAGGGCAAGGTTCTTCCCTGCCGCGACCAGCTCGTTCAGCTCTGTGATATCACAGAACCAATATTCCGAGTGGAACATTCCACCACCGGGAAGATTGGTCAGAAGCATGCCAACAGCGATGGGAAGCAGCAAAAGCGGCTCAAAGCCCTTGACGATGGCAAGATATACCAATACGACCACAATGCCGATCATCACCAGCGTTTGCCACCACAAGGCATCCATGCTGTTGACTGTGCGGAATACACCCGTGCTTTCCCAGAAATTCTGTAAAGCATTCAGTAATTCGCCCATAACTGTTTCCTTTCTGAAAAATCAATTGCGGTTTCAAAAAGGGATCAGTTCATGGTAACAAGAACTGCATCGGTAGCAACAGATGCGCCCTGGGTTGCCTCAACAGATGCAACAACACCGTCTGCAGGAGCCATAATGTCGTTCTCCATCTTCATAGCCTCAAGAACGCAGAGGACGTCACCCTTCTTAACGGTGTCGCCAACCTTTACGTTGACCTTAATGATGGTGCCGGGCATGGGAGCCTTGATAGCGGTTGCGCCTGCCTTGCCTGCGGGGGCAGCGGGAGCTGCTACGGGAGCAGGTGCTGCTGCGGGAGCAGGTGCAGCGGCTACGGGTGCGGGAGCCGCTACAGGAGCAGGTGCTGCTGTGGGAGCAACGTAAGGAACCTGTACGCCATTGACTTCTTCAACTACTACATCATATACAACGCCATTTACAGTTACACGATAGTTCTTCATAATATTTTATCTTTAACCTTTCAAAATTTAAGTTTTCTGTTTGTAGTTTGATGGGAGATTATCTACGGTATCCGCGCTTACGCTCTACGCGTTTGAAGGATACCACGCGGAAAGGAGCAGTTTCTCCCGCTTCCGCTCTTGCGGCGGTGATCGCCGCCGTAATAGCCGCTACAACGGCTCCGTCGTCCTCGGCTGCAGCGAGTGCTGCGGCAATGGCAGCGGCAATTGCGGCATCATCGGGATTACCGACTGCCGAACCGTTCGCCACGGTCGACTTTTTTTCATTTTCATCTCTGTGAAGCACACGGTGCATGATTTCAACCGCCGCCCAAAGCAAAGCCAAAACCACAAAAATGGTTACTATACCCATCAGGGATACGATGCCTGCTTGTGAGAAGACGTTTGGAGCCTCGACCTGTGCCGCCAGAGCATACGTGTTTACGATCATATATGTACCTCCCTATCAAAGAGGAAGATTGCAATGCTTGCGCAAGGGTGTGCCGCTATTCTTCATCATCAGCATGTAAACGGCTGCGCAGATGCGTTGACGGAGCTCGGTGGGAGCAACCACGTCATCAATGCTACCGTCGGCAGCAGCTGCCTCGGGAGATGCACATTCGCGCGTCCATTTTTCAACGAGATCCGCGCGGGTGATGTCCTCGGTGATCTGATCGTTCCAAAGGAATGCAACGGCACTTGCAGGTGCCATCACGCTGATCTCGGACGTGGGCAGCGCCAGAACCATATCGGCGCCCAGTGCCTTGGAGCCCATAAGCGTGAATGCCGCGCCGTATGCCTTGCCGCAAACAACACCGATCTTTGCGGTGTCGGCGGTTGCATACGCCATGGCGAGCTTGCCAAGCTGTGCCGCCAAGGGAGCTCCCTCGGACTCAGCATCAGTTGCAACGCCTACGCTATCAACCAGTGTGACAACGGGAATGGAGAAGCTATCGCAAAAGCTGATCAGCTTTGCAGCCTTCTTTGCGCCCTCGCAGGTGATCACGCCGCAGTTCTTATTTGCATTGTTTGCAACAACACCGCAGGTAACACCGCCAAAGATGGCAATGCCTGTGATCATTTCCTCGGCGTAGGATGCGCCAAGCTCAACGAGGTTGCCGGCATCGGTAAGAGCGGTGATAAGCTCTTTGCCGCAAAGTCCGTCAACGGAAACAGTACGGTTGATGTCATCGGTAATATCTTCAATCGCCACTCCCTCTTCACAGTTGGAAGGAAGCATAGAAACGAGTTTAATAGCGGTTGCTACTGCATCCTCTTCGCTTTCGGTATTGATAGATGCAAGACCGTTTTCGGCGGTGTAATCGGGTGTGCCGATCTCCTTGCCTGCAAGGAACGGAGCATTTACATAGAGTTCGGATTTCTCTTTGATGGTAATCACAACGTCGAACATTGCAGCAACGGTTGCTGCCATACCTGCGCAAACACCGTTGATAATGGCAATTTGCGGAATGACACCCGAAGCATCGCTGACAACCTTGAGAAGCTTTCCGTATGCAGACAGAACGGATGCACCGTCAGCAACGGTTGCACCTGCGCTATCGAAGATGCCCACAACGGGAGCACCGTTCTTTTGCGCCATACCATAAAGCTTGGCGATCTTTTCTGCCTGAAGCGCATCGATTGCGCCTTTCTTTCTATCACTGTCTTGTGCAAACGCATAAACCAGCTTGCCCTTCACGGCTCCGTAGCCGCAAACAACACCGGTCAGGTCGTCGCCTCTCTTCATGTATGCGCCGGTCTCGACAAACGTGCCGGGATCAAAGAGAGCGGCGATTTTTGCACAGCCAACGGTTGTGCCTTTCTCCATAAAGACGAACCTCCAATTCACTTATTTTTGATAGGATGAATACCAAATTTTCAAAAATTACCATCCTACCCCAGTTTAATGAAATTATATCACAAAAAGGATAAAAAGTCAACGATACTTCCCTTTTTTATTATGAATAATATGTTAAAGATTAAAAAAGAAAAGCCCCGCGTAAGGCGGCGAAGATAATCTCGATTCAACTATTGGTTGGATTTGGTAAATCGCTTGACAACACCGTTGGGGTATGTTAAAATGAGAGCAAGAATATTTTGAAATATATTCTATTTATAATCTTGGAGGGCTTTATTGAATAAGAAAGATTTTAAAGTTTGTATGCAGCAAGGGCGCGGACAGTGTCATCTTGTTTTGAAGGGCAAAAAAGACATTGCAAAATACAAGGACATCATTTTGTGGGGGTGCTTGCACAATTTGGCTTACGATCCACAATGTGAGCACGGCACGCGCGCGGAGTACATTTATAGTCTCACCAAGTATTTTAACGACGAAGACTATTTTCTCTTCCCTATCATCAAGGCATTCGAATCTCTCCCCCAGCATCGAGATTGGTTGTTTGAACACTTCTCTGCACAACTGTCTCTGTTTGCAAAAAACGGCAATGAACACGCCAAAGAAGCCCTTCAAAAAAAATATGATCAGCTTTTCGCTATCCTTCTCACCAAACGTAAATTTCAAAAGTATTATGACTTTGAACGCCATAACTTTGAGCTTCTCTGTGTAGCCCTGCGCCATCTCGTTGATACCAAAGGCAAATTCAAAATCATTTGTGATCTCGGACGTCTCTTTAGAGAAAATCCCCATTACGACTGCGATTATTTTGATTGGTTTTGCTTTTGTTTAGAAAACGACTTTGGTAAAGACGGTTTGCGAACTTTGTTAAGTGACAATTCTCAAAAGTCTGAGGATATAAAGTGCTTTTATGAAAGCTATTTGCAATTAAAAAAAGCAAATAGCAACAAGCATAACCCGACCAATTTGACAAAAGTGCCAAGCGTTGAAGAAATCAAAAATGAGATTGCCTCTACGGGAAGAATTGCCCCCATTTCAAAAGTGCGTTTTTCCAGACACGCCGATGCAGACATGCGAAAGGAGCTTGCAGAAGAAGCGCTTGCAGAAGTTGACCTTGACAAAAAAGCAGAGTTGCTCTCTCCTTTTTTCAACTGCGACTTTCCTCTCTCACATGATATTATTATCGAGTATACAAGATCCGCACACGAAAGATTGCGCGAGCTCTCCCTGAGTATACTGACAAATTGTCAAAGCGACGTTGTGCGCGACTATGCTCTCTCGCTGATGGCTGAAGAAAACCTCAAAGAGCACGCCCTGAAAATGCTACTTTGCAACTATACCCCCGAAGATAAGCAATTCCTTTTGGATGCGTTAGGCAAGCTCAAGGTGACTTATGATAATCAATCTGATTGGCACCATATTGGGTTTAAGATCCTCGACCTTTTTGGCAAGGAAAGAAACCTGCCCAAAGAGTTTTTGCTTTACATTTATAACACAACGCTTTGCTCCTGTTGCAGAGCGGCGACGGTGCAAGCACTCGATAAGCGCCAATGGCTGACCAAAGACATCATAGAAGAATGCAGATTTGACAGTAACAACGATATTAGGGACTATGTCAATCGTTGCTATCCCGAAAAATAAGAAAAAGAACACCGCTCTGTGTAGAGTGGTGTTCTTTAGTTTGCCTTCTCCGTTATTTAATCAATGCTCACATATCCGCAAACGGCGTAGTGGTCGGAATAGTAGTATCCGCAGGCATCGTCGTCGGGAATGAGATAAGACTCCTTAGGATCGGTCTTCATATTGGTGAAGATATAGTCGATCTTGTCCTTTGCGGGATTGATACGTCCAAAGGAGTGGAAGGTGGGACCCACGTATTTGGTGACGTCCACAGTGCCAAGGCGCCCGTTGGTTGCAAGATAGGTCTTGATAACGGGAGAATCGGGAGTTGCGTTGAAGTCCCCTGTGAGCACGTATGGGAACGGTGACTCGCTGATATCCTTTAAGAGGAGTGCCGACTCAACGATCTGCGCGGCTGTATCGGGGATATAGTCGAGGTGCACGTTGTAAAAGCTGAAGGGCTTATAACAGGTGCGGTCGATCAGCTCTGCACAAACAAGAATGCGCGGGCAATCACTCTGCCCCATTCCGTGCAGGCGGCTACCGGGGAGATTTTCCTCCAACGAGAGCCAACGCTCGCGGAAGGTATGAAGCAAAAAACGACTCTTGCGGAAGGCAATGGGCGTTCCCTCCCAGGAATAGTCATCCTTCCGTCCGTGACCAAGGATCACGTATTCGGGGAAAGTTTCGGCGAGAAAGTCCTGCATTTCTTCGTCGATCTCTTGAAAACCGATAATATCGGGGTTCTCGCGGCGGATCACCTCTGCGATCTTGGGACGGCGGTGACGGAACCAGTTATCGCCGTCAACGGGCGTGTTGATGCGCATATTAAAGGTCATAACCTTGATTGGAGTAGACATATTTGCATAAACCTCCTAAGGGTAAGAATGAGACTCCGCAAGGGAGTCTCATTCGTGATTTTTATTTGGGAATTACTCTGCAGTTTCTTCTGCGGGAGCTTCTTCTACAGCTTCCTCGGGCATAGCCTCTGCTGCCTCTGCTGCTTCCTCAAGGAGAGCGCGGATGGAAAGGCTTACCTTCTTCTTTTCGTCGTCGATCTCAATGATGCGAGCATCAACTACCTGACCGATCTCAAGCAGATCTGCGGGCTTTGCAATTCTTTGCATAGCGATCTGGGAGATGTGGATCAGACCGTCAACGTCGTCAATGATCTCTGCAAATGCGCCGAAAGGCATCATGTTAACGATCTTAACAGATGCGATATCGCCTACTGCATAGCGGGACTTGAAGATGTTCCAGGGGTTGGACTCTTCGGTCTTGTAGCCAAGAGAAATTCTCTTCTTTTCGGGATCAAAGCTCTTAACGAATACGTCGAGCTCGTCGCCAACGGATACAACCTCTGCAGGGTTCTTAATGCGCTTCCAGGACAGCTCGGTAAGGTGAACCATACCGTCAACGCCGCCGAGGTCTACGAATGCACCAAAGCTGGTCAGGCTCTTAACAGTACCGTGGTAAGTCTTGCCTACCTCGATGTTTGCCCAGAAGTCAGCCTCTTGTGCACGGCGCTCTTCGCGTTGAACAACGCGGATGGAGCCGATAGCCTTTTTGGGAGCTTTGATTTCGATAACCTTGAAGGAAACGGTTTGACCAACGATGCTGGAGAGATCGCCTTCCTTCGGAACGCCGGTTTGAGATGCGGGAACGAAGATGCGGTTTGCATTGTGAAGAATAACAACGCCGCCTCTTACTGCCTCGGTTACCTTGCCCTCGAGAACGGTCTTGTTCTCGCAAGCGTTTACTACGTTTTGCCAATTCTTATCGGCATCTGCTCTCTTCTTGGAGAGCTCTGCAACGCCTTCGATGTCGCTGACACGAATGACGAAGCCTTCGACTTGGTCGCCGTTTTTGAAGTTCTCGGTCAGCTTAAAGGCGGGATCGTCTGTGATCTGTTCCGCTTTTATGTAGCCGGTTACGCCCGCACTGAGGTCCAACTGAAGCTCAGCATCGGAAACGTGAGTAACTGTTCCGGTAACGACATCTCCTGTATTTAAAGTTAAGCATTGCGATTCGAGCATTTCTTCGAAATTTTCTTTCATAATTTCGCTCATGGTTTTATATACCTCCTGTATTTCCTCGCTTGGTGTCGATGCACCAGCAACGATTCCGATGTTAAGAGATGTGGCAAAGCAGGCTGCATCCAGCTCGGATGCCTCAGCGATCCACACCGTGTTTTCGCACTCTTGGCGACAAATTTGATAAAGCTTTGCGGTGTTGGCACTCTCTCTGCCACCCACCACCACGATGCCATCGCACCGTGCCGCAAGCTCCCGAGCACACCTCTGGCGTTCTTCGGTCACACTGCATATTGTACCAAAAATTTTGGCATTTGTATATAGTTTTTTGAGAAATTTTTGGGTTTTGTCCCATTTGCACAAATTTTGCGTTGTTTGAGCCGCCATTATGGGTATTTTGCCGTCGTTTTTTTGCTCTTTTCTAAGAGTCAGAGCGGTTTGTATAGCCTCAACGGAGTCAAAAACGTATTTTTCACCTGCAAAGCGGCTCATCACACCCTTGACCTCCGGATGCTCGGCATTCCCAATCAGGATGAAAAAATTCTCTTCGGCATCAGCCTCTGTGGCGATGCGGTGAATTTTTTTGACGAACGGACAGGTGCAATCCACAAGTGTAAAGTGCGGATTTTCATTTGCGATCCTTTGCAAATTACTTTCAACAGAAAGCGGAATTCCGTGTGCGCGAATGATCAGCACGAACGGATGCGCCTCGGTGGCTTCCTCTGCCCTTTTTGCGGCTTCTTCTTCATTTACAGAAAGGATACCGCGCGCCTCAAGGGAGCGAACGTAGCTCTCGTTATGGATCAGAGGACCAAGCGTTGCGAGCTTGCCACCCTTGGGAAGATCGCGAAAGACGTTCTCAAGCGTTTCTACGGCTCTCTTGACGCCAAAGCAAAAGCCTGCGTGCGGTGCAATTTCAACGGTTCGCATACCCGTCATATCTCTGTTTTTTCCTTGATCAAACGAATAATGGCAACGGTGCACTCCTCGGGAGTCATCCAGGAGTTGTCAAACAAAACGGCATCCTCGGCAGCCACAGCAGGGGCTACGGAGCGGGTACTGTCGTTGCGGTCGCGCTCGATCATATCGGCAAGCACTTCCTCATAAGTAACTTCAATGCCCTTTGCAACCAGCTCGTCACGGCGACGCGTAGCGCGGCACTCGTCAGAGGCGGTCAAAAAGATCTTGACGTTGGCATCGGGCAAAATCACCGTACCGATGTCGCGACCGTCCATAATGACACTGTTCTCGCGTGCGATCTTGCGTTGCGTTTCCAAAAGGAAGGTGCGCACGGCAGGGATAGCGGAAACGGCAGATGCGTACATCGACATTTCCGGTGTGCGGATGCGGTCGCCGAGATCCTCGCCGTTCAGGCAAACGATCTGACGTCCGTTTTCATATTTGAGCTCCACCGAAACTTCGGGTAAAAGCGCCGCAACACCCACGGGATCCTTGGGATCAACGTTTCGAGAGCGCACAAAGTAGCCAATGGTGCGGTAGAGCGCGCCGGTGTCTACATATATAATTCCCAATTCGCGGGCAACGGCTTTGGCAACCGTTGATTTACCTGCCCCACTGGGCCCGTCAATGGCAATTTGAATCATAATGCTTTTCCTTTTTTATAGATTTTATCCCCACGCGGCAGAGGTACCTGCTACGGTGGCGGTGGAAAACGCGATTTGCAGATTGAAGCCGCCCGTGTAGGCGTCAACATCCAAAACCTCGCCTGCGAAGTACAAGCCTTCAACAAGCTTGGATTGCATCGTTTTGGGGTCGATTTCCTTGACGCTGACACCGCCGCGAGTCACGATGGCTTCTTCCAGAGGGCGGAAACCGACAAGCGGAATGCGGATGCCCTTAAGAACGTGTACCATTCTCTCGCGCTCCTCGCGTGTGATGGAATTGACCTTTTTGCGCGGATCAATGCCGCACAGACCGATATAAGGAGCGATCATCTTTTGCGGCAAGAGATCATCCAGCGCGTTGATGAGATCGCGGTTTTGATATTTTGAAAAATCCGAAAGGATGCGTGCATCCAGCATTTTTTCATCCAGTGCAGGCTTGAGGTCAATGTATGCCTCGTATTTGCCCGGCGTGATGTCGGAAAGATGCGCGGATGCTGAGAGCACCATAGGACCTGTCAGTCCGTAGTGCGTAAAGAGCATTTCTCCAAAGTCCTCGTAAACCGTTTTGCCGGATTGCGTCAGCTTGATGGAGAGTGCAACGTTTTTCAGGGATAACCCTTGCAAAGATGCACACAATTTCCCTTGTGCCACAATAGGAACAAGAGAAGGATGCAACGGTGTGACGGTGTGCCCTGCTTCAGTGGCAAAGCGATATCCGTCGCCATCCGATCCTGTCATCGAATAGGAGCGACCGCCCGTACAAACGATAACAGCATCAAACGCTTCTTCGGTTTCAGCGTAGCAAAGACCGCAAATTTTTCCCTCTGCTACCTGAAGTCCGCGCACGCGGCGATGAACGATCTGTACACCTGCCTCGCGACACCGTTTCTCCATGGCGGAGACGATATCGGCGGCACGGTCGGAAATCGGGAAAACGCGCTTGCCCCGCTCGGTCTTCAGCGGTACGCCTGCATCCTCAAAAAAGGACATGGTATCTGCCGTAGAAAAACGGGCAAGAGACGCGTACAGAAATCTTGGGTTTGTGGGAACGTTGGTAAGAAACTCGTTGTTATCACAGTTATTTGTGACGTTGCAACGCCCTTTGCCTGTGATGCGGAGCTTTTTGCCAACGCGGTCGTTTCTTTCAAACAGTGTAACGGCAGCGCCTGCCTCGGCGGCGGTGATGGCAGCCATCATGCCTGCGGCTCCCGCGCCAATTACGGCTATACGACGTGCGTCAGTTGCGCTTTTTTGCATAGACGTCATATTGATCCCAAACCTCTTCGAGTACGCGCAAGCGCTCGCTGACCTCAGCCTCGCGCTCACGGGCAACTGCCACCACAAGTGCATTGATAATGCTCAAGGGGGCTACCAAAGAGTCAACAAAGGATGCCATATCACTGTAAGCAATCAGGAGCTGGTCAGCCTTCGCTGCTATGGGAGAGAATTTGCTATCGGTCAGGGCGATCACGTCAGCGCCTCTTTCCTTTGCGTATTCTACGGCGTTGATGATACGCGAGGAATAGCGCGGAAAGCTGATGGCGATCAGCACGTCACGCTCGCCGATATCCAAGATCTGCTCAAACATCTCACTGCCGGAGGTCACCTCAACGTTACGCACGTTGTCAAACATCATACGGA